>NZ_JBGOOM010000033.1:0-4594 GCF_041439575.1 Vibrio sp. 5S239
GTTCATAGCTTAGAAAACCCAGGAGAGCTGCCACTCGAAATGATCGAAGTACAAACCGGCAGCCATTTAAGTGAAGACGACATAATACGATATCAAGATAGCTATGGGCGAGGCGTGACATACGAACAATCTGATTCATCTCAAATCAACAAATCGAAATAAAGCAGTGACCATCAAGTGAAATCAACATTAGACCTTAGCTGCTTTAAAAACAACGATGTCCGCGGCATCATTGGTGAACAAATCAATGAACATCTCGCCTTTCTGCTTGGAAAGGCATTTGGCGAACACGTACTTTTTGCTTCACCTGAAACGTCACTCGATGACTCAGCTCAGGTAGTGATTGGCCGTGATAACCGCGAAACTTCCATTTCATTACAAGACGCCATGACAAGAGGCTTAATCGAGTCTGGTATCACCGTCGTAAACTTAGGAGTGACAGGGACTGAAGAAGTCTATTTTGCTACCCGTCATCTTAATGCTATTGGCGGGGTGCAAGTTACCGCAAGCCACAACCCAATCAATTACAACGGCATGAAATTGGTAGGAGCTGATGCGAGCCCAATCAGCAAACATAGTGGGTTAAATGCGATCAAACGGAGAGTTGAGGCTTTAGGTAAAACATGTAATAGCAATAACACTGATGGTAATACACCTAATTACAGGTTCCAGGCTAACCTAGCACCTCAGCACTACACCGGCTCTAAATCGATAAGTATATTAGCTCCCTATGTAGATCACTTGCTCTCTTATATAAATCCTTTCGAACTCACACCAATGAAGATTGTGGTTAACGCAGGTAACGGTGTTGCAGGACATGTTATTGATGCGCTAGAAAGCCGTTTTATAAATCTTGGTG
Organism: Vibrio sp. 5S239; assembly: GCF_041439575.1. NCBI lineage: Bacteria > Pseudomonadati > Pseudomonadota > Gammaproteobacteria > Vibrionales > Vibrionaceae > Vibrio > Vibrio sp. 5S239. The sequence continues at coordinate 860 of NZ_JBGOOM010000033.1, forward strand.
TCCCAATAAAGCTGATCAAGGTTAATCATAAACCAGACGCTAAGTTTCCTAATGGGATCCCTAATCCGTTAATAATTGAGAATCAAAACGCGACAAGAGAAGCGGTTTTAAAGCATGCCGCTGACATTGGTATCGCTTGGGATGGAGATTTCGATCGTTGTTTCTTTTTTGATGAAACAGGTCGCTACATAGAAGGCTATTATATTGTTGGCTTGCTAATCGAAGCATTCTTACTCAAAGAGCCTAATGCAACCGTGTTACACGATATGCGTTTAACATGGAACACGATTGAAGTGGCCAATAAACTTGATGGGAACGCTATCGCTGTTAAAGCTGGACACGCTCTTATCAAAGAAGCAATGCGTAATAAAAATGCGGTTTATGGCGGTGAAATGAGTGCTCATCATTACTTTCGTGACTTTGGATATTGCGACTCAGGCATGATTCCGTGGCTACTTATCATTGAGCTAATATCAAAATCAGGGCGATCTCTCTATCAACTCACCCAAGCAAGTATTAGTAACTTCCCATCGTCGGGTGAAATAAATCGTACAGTCTCAGCTCCAAAACAAGTCATCGAAAACGTGCTCAATCACTACAAGAATAGCGCGTTGACGATCAGTGATATCGATGGCATCAGTGTTGAAATGAGTAACTGGCGTTTCAATTTAAGGATGTCAAACACAGAACCATTAATGCGCTTGAACGTAGAATCCAGAAAGGATCCGAAATTGCTCGCTGAGAAAGTCGATGAATTGTTGTCTTTTCTCGTTTAAAAAAAGCAGATAGCTCAAACTAAAACAGCGTCCAATAAAAAGTAAGCCGCAGTAAAAAGCCCTCGTTTACATTCACGAGGGCTTTGTAATTTTTGGCCTACCTTTTGGCAACGAACCTACTTATTACGGCGAGCTTCCACTGCATTCGCTAACTGGCGAAGCACTGTTTCAGTATCTTCCCAACCGATACACGCATCAGTGATAGACTGACCATATGTCGGAGCTTTGCCGTCCACTAAGTCTTGGCGACCTTCAACAAGATGAGATTCAATCATCACACCGAAAATGGCTTTGTCACCATTCGCAATTTGTGTGCTTACATCATCAGACACATTAATTTGACGTTGAAACTGCTTAGAGCTGTTCGCATGACTGAAATCGATCATGACCTTCTGTGGGAGGCCTGATGCAGCTAGCTCTTCTTTTATTTTACTTACATGCTCAGCACTGTAGTTTGGCTCTTTACCGCCCCGTAAAATAATATGGCAGTCAGGATTGCCTGCCGTTTCAATAATTGCAGAATGACCGTACTTTGTTACTGATAGGAAGTGGTGCGAAGCACTTGCCGAACGAATCGCGTCTGTTGCAATTTTAATATTGCCGTCTGTACCATTTTTGAAACCAACTGGACAAGATAGACCTGAAGCAAGTTCACGGTGAACTTGAGATTCAGTAGTACGTGCACCAATTGCCCCCCAACTTATCAGGTCTGCCACATATTGAGGTGTGATCATGTCAAGAAATTCACTTGCTGTTGGCATACCAAGGTCCGTTAGGTCCAGCAGTAGCTTACGTCCGAGACGAAGACCGTCATTTAGCTTAAAAGTGTCATCCATGTATGGGTCGTTGATTAGGCCTTTCCAACCCACTGTTGTACGTGGCTTTTCAAAGTAAACACGCATCACGATTTCAAGCTTATCGCCAAGTTCGTCACGCAGTACTTTTAGACGCTTACCGTATTCAAGAGCCGCTTCTGGATCATGAATCGAGCATGGGCCAACAATCACCAACAGGCGATCATCACTTTCTTCTAGAATATCGTGAATGGCTTTACGGCTTTCAAAGGTTGTAGAAGAAGCAGTTTCTGTCGCTGGAAACTTCTCTAAAACAGCAACAGGGGGTAATAATTCTTTTACTTTGTTAATTCTTACATCATCAGTCTGAAACATTGCTTACTTCTTCCTATTTTCTATCCTTGAGCTGAATGTACGTCGTCTCACGTAACTTTCCATCAGCACTAATCTTCTTGTTCCCTGTAACTTAACTAGTAAAAACTCTAGTTTCAATCACTAATTAAAAAAAAAGGCAATTTTTTTTGTGTTTTACATAAACAACACCCCGTATAAATTAGTTTACACCCTATAAATGACGAAACTTATATCAAAGTAGGACCCGCTATTTTTCAAACTCCGCCCTAGTCATAGAATATTTTGAAGCTGGATAATAAAAAAGCTCACGTTATTAGCATGAGCTTAGATTTATTCACATTTTTTCAATGGCTTGACGACACTATCAAGTCCTTCGATTTTCAAGGCCAGACACAATTTTAACAAGTCACCCAGCTCACCAGATGGGAAGCCCTTCTTAGCAAGCCATAAACTTAGCACATTTCTTCTGAATTTTAAGAGCGACATCACATCATCAAACCTCAGTTTGTAAATAAGCCTTCTCAGTAATGGCAGATATTGCGACACAAATACGCAGTGAATGCGTATTTGTAATGATTAGCCTCGCTGATTATCAACAGTTAGATCAACAACATTCCAACCATTCTTAAGCGCAATATCTCGCTTATCTTCTGGAAACCTAGAGTTATCTATGGCTACACCAACTAGCTGCTTGGGTCTAGTCATCGCAACATATAACTGCTTCATAAATTTAGGCTTTCTTACTCTCTATCTTCTTCCCATCCACTTATACCGCTCCGGTGATTTGAGCAATCGGAACGGTGAAAGAACCCAACTTATCTGCAAAAGGAAAGTACAACATACCAAGTAGATTTTGAGCATAATTCATTCATACGGTTAGTACTTCCTACTTCCGTCATTTCAATTACATTCCATCTGATTCAACTCAATGATATGCTTATAAGTGCTTAGGTTCATCATCTGCCCCGTTGGTTCTTAAAAATCATCGGGGTTTTCTATTACAGGGGCTCATCGGCTATTGCCCTTCGTCTAATTTCTACAACACCTGTAGATAACTTCCACCTAGTTTTGCGGAAAACGCATGCGTTTTGATGCATGAACGTGAAGAGGCTCGACTACGTTAATCCACTATGCTTTGCGTCCACGCCCAAAAGCACGTCAGAAAAACATCTCTAATTTTCGGGAAAACGCATGCGTTTTGATGTGTGAAAATGAAGAGGCTTCGCTATGTTAATCCACTATGCTTGGCGTCCATACCCAAAAACACGTCAGGAAAACTCCGATGATTTTCGGGAAAACGCATGCGTTTTGGTTGTGCTGAGCGGATGGTGAGTGCCGGACACAAGCACAAATATCTTCCTCTGTGTCGTTCATGACTCTGATGGTTGCTGATAGATTTTACGGAAAACGCATGCGTTTTGATGCGTGAAAGAGAAGAGTCTCGGCTACGTTAATCCACTATGCTTTGCGTCTATGCCCAAAATCACGTCAGGAGAACTCCACTAATTTTCGGTAAAACGCATTCGTTTTGGTTATGCTGAGCGGATGGAAAGTACCGGAAACATGCATAAGTATCTCACTCTATGCTGATTATCACTCCGGTGGTGCCTAATAGGTTTTACGGAAAACGCATGCGTTTTGGTTGTGCTGAGTGGATGGTGAGTGCCGGACACAAGCACAAATATCTTCCTCTGTGTCGATTGTCACTCCAGTGGTGCCCAATAGATTTTACGGAAAACGCATGCGTTTTGGTTATGCTGAGTGGATGGTGAGTGCCGGACACAAGCACAAATATCTTCCTCTGTGTCGAT
>NZ_JBGOOM010000033.1:4692-38590 GCF_041439575.1 Vibrio sp. 5S239
GGTTATGCTGAGTGGATGGTGAGTGCCGGACACAAGCACAAATATCTTCCTCTGTGGCGATGTCACTCCAGTGGTGCCTAATAGATTTTACGGAAAACGCATGCGTTTTGGTTGTGCTGAGCGGATGGTGAGTACCGGACACAAGCACGAATACCTTCCTCTGTGTCGTTCATGACTCTGATCGTTGCTGATAGATTTTACGGAAAACGCATGCGTTTTGATGCTTGAAAGAGAAAAGGCTCGGCTACGTTAATCCACTATGCTTTGCGTCCATACCCAAGCTCATTTCAGGAAAACTACACCATATTGACTATTCGATCCTTGTCCCTAAAACCTTGGTCTCATTCTAGGTACATTTGGAGTTGGATTGTTTTTAGGCGTTCCAGACTCAATCTGTCCGTGTATGTTATTAAATACACCGATGACGTCTTTATCAACGCAAAGACTATTGATAGCCTCCGCATCAGCCCTAACTGTTTCCACAATCACTTTTTTTGCCTCAGGCGTAGCATCATAGTGGTGGTAAAGACAGTCGTTCGCACTGTTGATAGCCTTGGCTTGGTCATTGGCCGCTATGCTCTCTATGAGCTTTTTGTATGGAATGAGGAACATTGTTAGGATTTTTCGTACTTTACGAATGCAATCTTTTAATGAATCTAGCTCAGCTTCTTTAGCATCAATACTCAAACGAACTTTGTTCAAGTGACCTTCTTCGTCCGCCACTTTTCTTTCAATCTCAAAAAGCGTTTCGTTGCCCAACTTTTTCTCTTCATTACGAGTTTTATGTTCTTTCACTAAGCGTTGGTTATGTAACGCAAGAAGTTGGTTTAGATTGTAGAGTCTGTCAGCTTTTGGCTTCTTCGCATTTTCATATTGTCTGTGAAATGACATCACCTTCCGCACTCTGGATTTAGTCCATCTCACGTCAAGTTCTTGAAAATTAGTTCGAACATGATCCATGAACATATCTTGAACTATTATTCCTTGGATTTTTGAAGCAGCAAGACCACCTACCAATGAACTATCAATACTCGAGATAGTCTGTTTCTCGTGCCGACGAGTTTCAGGGTTCCACAGAGACACCTCTGTCGGTTTTGCCCTAAGGTATCTATTGGCTGTTTCTCTTATAGCAGCGCAAAGATCTCGCTTTCCAGTCTTACTGTTTTTTGTACTAAGAAAGATGTGAGGATGGGCGCCAGTTTTCATATCCACGCTCCGTTCATCATCATGGACAACCAAAAGGCGTATCGGGTAGTCTGGTAGGTACTTAGCATAAAAGCTTCTTATACATTCGGCCATACGTTTGGGTTCGACAACTGCGCCATGCCGATGAGGAAACTTAAAGAATGCTTCATGCATTTTAGCTGCACGACCGTCTTCGCACCCTTCTACTTTTTTGGACAAGTCCATGAAAATATCCAGCATATTTATCAGTTGATTACGGCGTTTAACTCCGCTAATTGATTCGATTATCTCTTTGTAGTTCTCTGGTTTACGGTCTCGAATCAACATCAACTGTTCTGCAAGATGCTCATCTCCCGAACTACTAGCAGACAGGATTTTCTTATTGAGCTTGTACTCGTACTTTTTGTAGTTACTTTTAACCTCAGTGGGAATTTTCTTAGGTGCAAACTCCTCAGAAATTAACTGGGAGATAAAACTCGAACGAGCTTCTTCTGACCGCTCACTTAGCCTAATTCCTTGGGGGTTGTTTTCGGTGAATACCCAGTTATTTTCAGCTAGTAAATCAACCCACTCATTGCACTTGAATTTATTCGATTTGATACGTAATGAGTGCTTCAAACTCTTCGTTAAAGCGGCACTTTTTCGGTAATTAACATGACGATAAATCATGGTAGTTTTGATCATAGAATCATTTGATTTTTGGGGACTTAGGGTCGAGGGCGAAGCCTCGCCAGCAGCACTTTGCTCATCTTTTGTGTAGCAAAAGTGTGGAAGTGCGTAGCTGGTTACTTAAAGCGTAAAAACTTCTTTAATAGAGTACAAGTATTGCTCTCGAACCAGTCAGTAACACATTAGAAATGATAACGATGGGAAGTGCGCTCTCAGGGTATCCTCAATCAGATTTCTAGCGTTTTATATGCATCAAAATCATCAACGACTTCATAACCATGATAACCACGCTGATTAGTTAGAAACTTAATCCCCTCTTTTTCAAACACTCTACAGTCGTGATTATGACCATAAAACCATGCCGTAATTCTATGACTAAACAGCTGAGAGCAATCAGACGCAAAGGCTGGGTTCAGCACACTATCTTTAAACTTCTCATGTATCGCATCTTGTGTAGGCAAATGGTGGGTCACAACGACATTTTTCAAGCTAGAGGATAACCTAATCGCTTCACTGAGCCACGCCACTGATTTTTGGTGTAGCGCTGCCGACAATTGAGGCGTAAAGGTTTGAGCATTGTCGAAATTTATACGCCTGTAATCGCTCATGGACTTTTGTGCATAGTAAAACGCTAGATCTGGGTTTCCGTAAAGCTCAAAGTCAGTCCAAAATGTACAGCCATGAAAAGCCACGTCGTCAATCACTATTGATTGATTGTTTAGCACATGTACATTGGGATACTTGTTGGCATAGTCTTTCAAATCTGAGGGCAAACAGGTAATTGTCCCACCAGAGTAAAACTCATGGTTCCCCAGCACAAATATGACCTCTTGAGGGAACCGAGAGGCCCAATCTACAGCCCTTATAGCGTTAGCATGAATATCCCCAGCCAAAACAACGATATCAGCATCCGTCAAAGGTATATCCAAGGAAGCGACTTCCAAATGAATGTCTGACAGGTATTGGATTTTCATTAGAGAGTCTCATAGTCAGGGGATAACTAAAGCTAGTACTTACAGCCTAGAAAGTCAACATTGATATTTGTGGTAATATAATGATTTTAAAGGATATTTTGACAAGAAAGCCGAACTAGCCTTATGCTATTACCATGAGTTTATTGGAACATATAGTATGGATAACAGTAGCGCTTTTATACATCAAAAGGGGCTGGAGGCATCACTCAAGATTTTGACGAGGTGGAAAGCTAGCAAAGTTCAAATCTCTGCAATTTTAGGGCTCCCCTATCCCATTTATCAAACCCAACTATCTGGTCAATTATCAGCTGAACAAGCAATTAGGATAAGTCACATAATAAACATACATGCAGCACTAAGAATACTGTTTGCCAATGATAAGAATGTGTATGGGTTTATGACGATGGAAAATAAGAGCGTTTTTTTTGGTGGGGAGTGTCCACTGAGCCTTATTGAATCTGGGAGTCTAGAAGCTCTTGAGAAGGTCGCTAGCCATCTTAACTCGTTAAGTCTAGGGAATTAGTCCGGTTTAAGGAAAGTTACATGAGAATGGTTTTAGAGATGCGCTATCGAAGAGAAGGCAAGTTTTTCTATTCCAAAGAAGAGATCTGTGCCGTGCATATGTCCGATGATTTGGACGGGATTTTACAGACAAGCCCCTATCTCACCAGTATAGATAATGAACTATTCGTCTATAACAACATAAACATGACTTCTACTCAATTTGAACTTTTGGTATTGGCGCTAAGAAAAGAACACCGTTGCTATATTTCATTCGAGGATGCTCTATCCCGCTGGGGAGTGATATCGCAGATTCCGATGATGATGATTCTCGCCACAACGGGGCCTTCAAGCATCTACTCAACACCATTCGGTAGGTTTGAATTTGTGCATGTTGAACACCCGATAGAGAAACTTGACGAACAAACTGTAGATACAGGCCGCCCAATACGTATCGCCGAAAAAGACTTGGCTTATCAAGATCTCAAACTGCTAAGCCGGAACATGCATTTGATAGATTACGTGGCATTGTTTACTGATGATTATTAATTACAACAGCTGCAATTTTCAGGTGCAAAAATAACTATCTAAGTTCAGACATGAGAAGTAACCTGCCACAGCTTGGATCAGCTTTCACAATGAAATTAAGCTTAGAACCATTAGGCTAACGTTTTTTAGACTCATGGGATTTAGCAAGATCATTGTTCTTGTGTGATTAAGTAAACGTCGAAGGCTTTGAGTATGAAGGAATTCTGCTACAGACAGTTAGAGCTGAGCGAGCTTGCGAGCATCTCAGAAAAGATTAAATCAACATACGGCCAGCTCAGTGTCGTGGTTGGTAAGCGCCGTGTAGGCAAGACCCGGCTGCTTAAAGACGCCTTTTACTACCACGACACTACTAAAACACTTTATTTTTTAGTCAGTCGAAAGAGTGAAGCGATGTTGATTCACGAGTTCACTGATATCATAGCTACTGAACTCAATGTAAAACTCTTCAAACCTGAGTCACTAAAGGACATCATTGAGTACCTGATCCACTATTCAATGCGAATCCCACTGACAATCATCATTGATGAGTTTCAAGATATCGAGAGAGTAAGCCCTTCACTATTCTCAGATATCCAAAACCTTTGGGACTCCTACAAGACACAATCCATGATGCACCTCGTCTGCTGCGGTAGCATGCACAACATGATGACGAAAATCTTCAAGGGCAACGATGAGCCTCTTATGAATCGTGACGACAGATTCTTCCGCATCACCCCTCTAAAACCATCACACATAAAACGTTTTATGAAGGACTTGGGCGTATTCGACTCGAAGAATATGCTCGAGTGGTGGTGCCTAACTGGCGGGATTCCGAAATACCTCAAATGGCTATCCTTATCGACTGGCCATGACAACGTCTTTGACTATGTAATCTCCAGCAACTCACCATTCTTGAAAGAAGGTACTCATCGATTAGTTGAGGACTTTGGTTCAGAGCACCAAAACTACTTCGATATACTCAATGCTATCTCTCTTGGTAAAACGAAACGTTCTGATATTCAGAACCACGTTAGGATGGGTGTGGACGTGCATCTGGAGCACATGGAGAGTAACTTTAATGTTATTACTAAGGTAAAGCCCATATCTTCAGATGAGACTACCAGAGACTCCCGCTTCGAGATTGAAGACCCATTCATCAATTTCTGGTTCAAGTTCATCCATTCGAACTCAAGTGCAGTTGAAATGGACAATTTTGATTATATCAAGGCACACATAGAGCGAGACTTCGACACATTCTCCGTTTGGCAACTAAAAAGCTTGTTTAAGGCTATCCTTGCTGAATCCAAGAGGTTCAACAAAATTGGCGGCTACTGGAATGCAAAAGGGCAGGATGTAATTGATATCGTGGCTGTTAACGAGCTTGAGAAAGCGGTTCTCATTGCTGAGTGTCAGCGTCAACAAAGCATATATGATGAAGCAATGCTGATCGCTAAATCTCAAAGTTTAATTTCCAAGATGAGCCTACAGCATTACAAGATGACCTACCGAGGCGTCTCCCTAGATAATCTAGAGGAACTAATGGAAGAATTTACTCCCAATCTGCAGTAGCCACTACTTGTGCAACTCTATCTCATTCGCTTTGATCAACTTTACTAGATCTCAAAACGCATGCGTTTTCCCGAAAAAAGAACCGATAGTTAGTAAGTTGAGAGACCTTTCTATAGGAGGGTAGTTTTGACAATGCGGAGGTTTAGGGGAATAGCCAATGTTAGTTCAAAGACCATCAAACACCTCAGCGACCCACAGTAGTCGCCGAGGCAGATGATGAACCTAGACAAGCACAAAGATACCCTGTAGCTGCATATGAAACAAGAAGCTTTGTTCCAATAGGCCCAACCCATGTCTCTTGCCACTAAACAGAGCCAAAGAGGCTCTCCCCCAAAAACCGCTTCAGTTGCCCACTAACTCATTAAGATAGGTTTGCTTCTCGGTTAAGAAAGACTGGTAACACCTGTGCCCAATTTCAATTGGGCTTTCTAAGAGATCAGCTCTGCTTTTCTAAAGTGTTTAATAATCTGATTATAAACCCACCTTATCAAACTAACATTTATGGTTAAAATTCAGACATTTAGGAACTACCCGCTCACAAGTTAGGTGCTAGCTTTACGACTAGGTCGTTTTTTGGGTGATCATTTTACGACACTTAAATGGTGATAATATTACGACATAGTGCTATCATTTGAAAAAATCAAAATAAGCTCAATATGTCTCAACTAACTACTAACCAAAACCTAGCCAGTCTCAAGAAGCAAAGCTGGTACTCTGTACAAAACTCTCTGGTAGAAGCTAACTTCACACACCTATCCCCACAGAACACCAATGCTCTGTCCTACAAGTTCTTCCTTTGTGCAATCTGTGGTTGGCAACAACTGCCTCACGTTAAGAATTTTGTTAATGAACTATGGGCATCTCATACTCCAACCAGCAACGACCTTATCCCTGACCTCGTTCTTGAAAGTTTTGCTGATAAAAACCAGCGCACTGTTACTTTGTGGTTTGAAGAACTCAGTGAGTTTTGTACGGTCAGTAAAAACAAAGATAAAAAACGCAAAAGCTATAACAGGAACCGTTTTACTGAAGCTTTGGAACATACAGCCAAGTTCCACATTTCTACTGCTAAGCCGTCTACCATAGAAGAATGGTCGAACCTTAGAGCTAAAGTCCATACAAACGAGGGCATTAAACTAGATTCTGATTTGAGGCATCTATCGCCTATCTTAGATTTTGAAGAGTACGATAATAACCCTTTTAGTGTAGGAGAGTTCGTAGGTCACCCTATTGAATCAATAACGTTTGATGAGACAAAACCATTGGTGTCGATAACGTTCAACATTAAGTTTCTTCATCTGCTGTTCGCCACTGCGAAATACACTACTCTGAGTCTGGATCACCTAAGCAAGTTCAAGTCACTGGCTACTATTCGCATCCACGACATGATGACTTCTAGATTCAACAAGCAAAATGAACTTGAGAACAAAACAAATCTCAACTTCACATTATCTCGCTGGAGGGCGATACTGGGAATCAACGAGAGCATTGAGCTAGTCGTGGATAAATCGGATACAGATAAGAACTTTAAACGTGGAGCAAAGACACTGCTGAGCCTTACATGGGAAGACATTGCATTACTGACTCACCACGACTATTTGTATAAGGTCTCAGAGTCCTTAAACTACAGGTCAATGGATAAGACCACCTCAATGGCTTTTGACAACTCTCTTGACCAGCTCAAAGAGTTTTATCGTGACTATACCTCTGAGACAAAAGGGTATAGTGGCTCAAAGGGAGTTCTGGTGTGTAAACACGAAGCCAAATACCTAGACTATAAAGCTCTGGTCAGGGATGTGTTTAACAAAGCCGCTGATGAAATTAACAGTTGTGATAAGGGCAGTAGAAAAACCAAGTTTACTGTGGGTAAAGCCTATGGTGTTAAGAAGAAAAGTTCACGTCGAACTACTTCAGCAAAAGTCAGAGGCACGAAACGCTAGTATTTTGAATTGTCACAATACAAGATTAACCGTCATCACCATGAAATAGTGTAGTGGTCAACTAAAGTTGGCCACTACAGTGAGCTTGTAAGTCACTCTGAGTCGAGTTAATTCATCTATGCCCCAAAACGTGTTTCGAGCAGATGTAATGGTTATGACTTTTTGTAATCCAAAATGAATTCCTAGTGATGATATAGTATGCTACACCTGTCATACATCACGAAACTCGAAGGATATGATTGTGCCTCTAAGCGTAACAGGAAAACAAGACTACAATGGCTTCATTTTGTCAAAGCCATTTGTGCATAATGGTAATCTAGTTGTTCTTACAGGACGAAATGGTTGTGGTAAAACTCGACTTTTGGAAAGCATTCAAAAACAGCAATCCATTGTGAACTTGGCTGGTGAACAATTGACACACCAAGACATTATGTTTGTGGAACAAACTAAGTTGACGCCTAACTTTGGTGGTGCGTATAGCGACGCTCAGTTCCAGTCTAAAATAACAGCAACACTTCAACTATTTGATCGATTTAAAATTGACTTCGACTCTCCATTTGACTTGAACAAAGCAAGGAATAGTGGTCGTGGGCGTGAGGAAGGATTACCATACGAATCTTTATACAACTTATGTCAATCAATTGCGCTTCACTTAGATAAAGCACCGAGCGAGTTAACGCATGATGAAATAAAAATTTATTTTGAAGATTATGTTCCGAGCATTCTTGGTTTCCAGAATGTTTCAGGAATATGTAACCAGTATATTCAACGCAATAAATTAAACAGATATAACAGGTATTGTTCAGAGCAAGAAGGTGATGATGTTGCTTTTCTTACTGAAGACCAGTTTATTGATAGATTTGGTCATGAACCGTGGACATTATTAAATAATATTATTAATGCAACCTTCGATGGTAAGTTTCACTTTTCTGAACCAGATACTCAGTCACATAGCTATTCATATAATGCGAATCTAATTCAAAGAAGTACAAACCTTCCTGTTCCCGTCAATGCCCTATCATCAGGCGAAAAAACGTTACTTTGGTTAGCCTTGACTCTTTTTAATAGTCAATACTATGACAATGTAGCAGTGAAAACACCTAAGTTACTACTTCTTGATGAACCTGATGCATTTTTGCACCCTAAAATGGTTGTTAAAATGTACCGAGTTCTGAGCGAGTTTTGTTCTAGTTTTGAGTCTAAAATCATCATTACTACTCACTCACCAACAACGGTTGCGCTAGCGCCAGATAACAGTACATTCATTGTAAAAGATAACTCCATCATTGAAGTGACAAAAGATGAAGGGGTTGCTGAGTTATTGGATGGTGTCACCCAGATTTCTATCAATCCTGAAAATAGAAGACAAGTATATGTTGAAAGTCACTATGATGCTGATTTTTATCAAAGTATATTAAATTCAGTGCTGCGCCAATCTAAAGCAATCGATCCATATGTTTCGTTAACTTTTGTAAGTTCTGGTGCAAAATTACCCCAAAAACAAATTTCTCAATGCTTAAATAGCGTTTTAAATATTAGTGATCCAGACCAAGTCGAAGCATTTATTAAGGCGATTAACGGGGTTGGTTCTTGCAGCCATGTTTATGGTTCTGTAGAGGCTTTGATTGAAGAAGGTAACACTACAGTTCGAGGAATAGTTGATTGGGATGAAAAAAACAGGCCAATGAAGGGAGTATCAGTTTTGGCGGAAAGGATTGCTTATACCGTTGAAAATTTAGCGCTTGATCCTATAAGCATTTCCATTTTACTTAATTACAACAACCCTGATATATATTCGAGTAAAGAAATCTGTGGGAGTGATACTCATTGGCAAGATTGGAGGAAATGTCCCGAGTTACTTCAAAAAGTTACTGATTGGTACATAAGGAAAATTCTTAATAGGCCTAATCAGAAAGATATGTCTATTGAGTACCTATGTGGTGCTGTTATAAAAACTGACTCAGAGTACTTAAAAAGAAGCGGTCATGATTATGAAGGTATAGTTTTAGATAAATTTCCTCAGCTTAAACGTCTATTAAAGAAACAAAAGAAAGGTGAGTTAAAGGTGGCTATTGCCCAGAAAGGTATGGTTGGTTTGACTGATGGAAAGCTAATTCCCAAATTGTTTGAAGAACTTTTTGTGTCACTGAAATAAGTGATCTGCACCATCAATACTGGACACTAAGTTAAGCGACTTTCCATAAGCGGTAGTTATTCATAAGCTGCTAATTTAGCAAAGACGCTGACACGTTTATGTCCAGAGACGTGTTATGCCGCCATGCTTTGGGACAAAAGCGACTTAGTTTAATTGGTAGTTTATTTGAGTGAACTACTAGGACTTTTTACCTAATCCGGGGGCACCGCCAGACTTAACTATTCGAATTAAATCCATTTTGTTATGCCCTCGAAACATAGCAAACTCTTTCGCAGATGTTTTTGTTTTGTATGCATCTAAATTTGGCATTTGGATTAAGTGTTCACATAGAGGTTTGAGGTCAGGTTTCTCTTGCAGCAATTTGTACAGTTTGTATGCCTCTTTCTTATTGCTTTTCCTTGTTTCAACAATCAGAGAACCTATCAAAGTTCGAGCACGCCTAAATTCTTTTATACTTGAAAACCCAAAGCTCTTAGCTTCTTCTACACCGTTGCTCTTTGTTACCATATATATTCCAATCTTCCGCTTTCTTAAACTACCGAGAATGTTGGTATTTTTTGATAAATGTTTTTTGAACAATTATATCGGGACAAAAGCGCCTTAGAACTACTAACTTAGAATGTGAAACATCTTAGACGATATAGCAGCACTTGAACCAGTGCCGCTAACAAAACAAGCGTAAGCTGAGACTACGCCAGAAACGTTATCCCCATCTACGCTCTGCAACAGTGGCTAAATCATATTCTGATTCATTATCTAAAAACCTCAATCTGCCAAAGTCTTTGCACAATGTATCTATAAAAACACCACTTTCTAACACAGTCTCTAGAGGCACAGGAACTATTTTATCGTTGGGAACATTACTTAGGGCCAACTTATAACGTTCATAAGAATGACGTTCCTCGTCGCTCAAAGATGACTTCGATTTATGCTCAAAAACTCGGCCATACAGCCAGAATTTGATATTGCCGAGAGAAAACTCGATAAGTGGTTCTCCGAAGCTTGTTCCATCTTTTCTATCATCAGCCTTAAGCATCGAATGAACCGTTAGTACCAAAGCTACACTGTACGATTTACCAGTCACTTCAATTTCGGGATATCCAATCTCACATTTATGATCAGCATCAGATAATTCATACAACTTGTCTTTTCTAATTCTTGCGGCATCGATGTTTTCTTCCCGCAAATAAGGGTGAGAATGAGCGGTTCCTATATATTGATACTGGTCTCCGAACACTTTCGCGATGTCTTTTTTAATCAAAAGAGATTCAGAGCTAAATTCAACTGAAGAGCGCTTTCGCTTTGCAGACGTCTCTACAGAGACATGATTTATCGTACATTTAAATGGATGTGTTTTGTTCACGTACCCCCAAAGGTGAGCGGCGGTTTCTACAGAAATACTCTTGCTGCCCTGATGTTTTACAGCATAAGCTTCTAAACCAGCCATGATTAGCTCAAATATCGCACTTTTGCTGACTGAAATTGTCGCGGTCATTTTTTCTTTGTTCCTTTTATTGACAATTATTTGCTTAATTTTGATTAGAGGTAAGACACACAAGAGTTATTGGGCGAACTCGACATGTTCTTTCAGTTTGTTTTTATAGCGCTCATAAAGCGAATCCCATACATCTTCACTTACCATGTCTAGTGGTACGTATTCTTCAAAAATGACACCACTCTCATCAGGGTAGGCAAGCTCGGTATACGCATAACGTGGGCCATCTGCATAAAGCGCTTCCCAACATTCGATGCATTCATCTTTAAACCATTCTTTTTTGATTGGCGCAGGGGTGTTATTCAGAAGATGAATTAAGTTCTTAGAATCAAAGAAACTATGCTCTTCACTTTTGACATTAAACAGGTAGCTAGAAAATAAATCGATGGCTCTTCCGTCCCATAATCTATAGCGGTGGTAGTGAGACGTATAACGCTCCTTTACTCGATCGAGAAGGTGACGTTCACATAAAGCTCTTAAGTCGTTCCTCAATGTTGGGACTTCTGGAATTGGTTCAACGTCATAAAAGCGTCTATGGCCAAACAAGTAGCGTTGAGTCAGCTTTGCGGCGATGGAATCAACGGAACCTTTAAGTGCAATGTCATTGCATGGCAGTTTTTGGGAAGAGTCTGCAATTTTTTTGGCTAGCGCCTTAACAATGTCTGTAGTGGTTGATTTGACTTTCTCAACCAATTTTATACTTAAATAGCCTTGAGCTGAGATTTTTAAAATTCCCTTTTGTGCAGGAATATAACGTGGAGAGGAAAGCGTGAGTGCTGTTGCGGTGTCTAGTGATTTCAAGGTCGCTTGCTGGTCTAAGTCAACCTTTAGGTAATCACAGAACACTGCCAACTGCTCTTTAAAGTCGTTCAGTAGCTCAAGCCTTTCGTTTTCTAGTTCCTGAAGCTCTTCTTTCGAAGCATCTTGATAATCCAGAACTGACATATTATTCTCCTCACAATGCATTCAGTCGCATCAATATATACTCCTTTCAAAGAAAAATCTGATGATTTTGACGGAAACTCAAGTCGTTAGAGTGAACATGGCGTTGTTGCCTAAATCAGTTGAACCTTTTCGGAGTTCTGCGATCTGATCCCTTGTGATGGTTAGAGCGGTGATGACATAGGGGGTTTATCATTGACTTCCACTTTAGTGGGGGGATTGGTTCGGTCAGAATACATCAAGTAATGAATAGAGGGTTATTTAGAGCATCGACCCTAACTGACTTTTGTCCAACTATAAGCTGCGATACCAACATGTAGTTTGTACTATCGTATGCGCCCCATGAACCCACCGGGCGATGTTGTTAATGTTTGAAGTTCCAATGTAGGAGTGCATCGATATCAGGCTCAGCCTTCGCTAGATCTTTCATGCACTTGACCATGTAGTCGTAAAGGATAAGGCCGTTGGCTTTCGCAGTCTCGACGATACTCTACAGCATCGCGCTCGCATCAGCACCATTTGTTGTGTTTGAGAAAAGCCAATTTTTCTGCCAATGACCACCGTACTATCTAACTCCTTCATCTTGTTGATATGTACAATAAGGAGAAACCATACAGCTTCCCCTATTGATACACTATAGATATTGAAGCAACTAAGACTTGAGGAAGTCTAGCGATGAATATAGTTCGTGGTTGAAAGAGTTATCCTGTAGAGTCGATGAGAAGTCACGTTCCTCCTCGAAGTTAAACTTGTTAGCCAACTCTAAAAACGTAGTTTCAGGATAGTCATAACGCTCACCCCTTGACGACGGATAGTTAAACATAAGAGACAAGTAATCTGTTCGTTGCGCATGTTCTTGAAGAAAATCGTCCTCTACACTCAAGCTAAACTCTGTAAAAGATGTTCCCAGCTCACCAAACTCTGCATTATCAAGAGGTGCCCAGTAGGTTTTGCCGCACTCTAGGCTCAGTTTACTCCATTGATAACGACCTTTGCTTGGATATAGAGTCCTTGTTAAGTCTAATGCATGAAGTTTCTCTAGAATTCCTGACAGAAATTCGTCACCGTCTTCAACCTTGATCTTACTTTTAGTGCCATACAGATAGACGAATGGTAGATAGAGCGTTTTATCTCCCCCATCAGATTTAATGAACTGATATGGCAACATCGAAAGTCTTCGTTTTTGCCCGTTCTTAAAGTGCCATGTAATATCGACGCAGTTGGCAACCTTGGTTTTGGCATCACGGCAAGGCTCTTCTGAACGGCTGAGTGTAATTGAAGAAATAAAACGACGTAAATTATTACGTATTTCGTATCTCTCTGGGTTTAGGAAGTCTGTTCGAATACTATCAGTGAAAATCTCGGGCAAATTGGACAATTCATCCGTATTGAATTCAATCGTTTTGATGTTGATTGCATCTAACTTTGCTTCAAGCTCCACGATTTTGCTTTCACTGTCTACGATAAGATCCAGAAGCGATTTACTCGGTGTAGTTTTGTAGTAATCAAGAAGGTTATCTCGGCTCTCTTGTTGCTCAAGTAACTCACTTTCAAGTTTCAGTATTTGCTCAGCTACAAAGGTGTCATTGCTTTTACTAGATTCAGAAAGATAAGCGTCCTTACATACTTCAAGAGTCAATAGATCGAGCATGTTTACATTATACACTTCTCTGGGATGCTCTCCTTTCATCGCCAAATTACACTGGTAGTTGACCCTATTGCCCCCTTTATCGACAAAAACCATCGCTCCGCCACAAAAGCCACAACGGGCGAGGCTTTTCAATAGAGGAATCTTACCACTTGCTGTGTCTCTACCTTGCTTTGTTTTCTTTTGAATCTGAAGCTTACGGAATGTATCCTCACTTATCAACGCAGGGTAATAATTGTCCATGACATGCTCAATGCCCTCGATAGTGTAGGTTTTTTCGCCGAACAGAGAGCGCTTGCCCCATAATTGACTAATTGCAATGTAATCCCAAGAGTTTATGAGTTTTACCCTACCTTTCAATCTTGTTGGTTTGTACTCGAAGTTTTCATCCAAATACTGTTTGATCTTAAGATCTCCATAACCAGCTATCCGCATCTCAATAGCCTTCTTTACACCTTCAGCATTAACATTAAATGAGTTAGTGGATTGATCTATCCAAAAAGGTGTACGCCCCAGATTTTTCTGTGATTCTCCTGTTTCTTTCCAACGCTTCAAAGCTTGTTTTGCTGCATCAATAACACGACGTGATTTATTTTTGGATTCATTGTGCGCACGTTCAAAAGTGATTGTTGCGATGATGTCATCGGCTGCATTATGTGCTCGATAGAGATGATTATCGACTAATGCATAAACACTTACACCATTATTGGTGAGGTCATAATAAGTTTGTTTAGCGTGACCAATTTCAAGTCGGCTCAAACGGTCTAGAGAGTAGACAACAAGGATACTACCTTCAGCAACTGTGCGGCTTTTAACTGCCGACAAAAACAAGCCTAACTCATTTTGCAGATGCTCACCTTTGTAGGCCGATTTCCCCAAATCTTGGTACGTTTCTTGTGCTATTGGTAGACTGTGCTCGTTGGAAAGTGACTTTAATACTTCGTCATTTATCTGTATTGCGACTCCTGAACCTTTCATCTGTTCAAGAGTCGATACACGACTGTAACTATAGATCTTCGGGGTGTTTGAACTTGAGTGGTTTAACGACACTATCTAAGCCTTCGATTTTCAATGCTAAACATAACTGCATTAAATCACCCAACTCTCCCGAGGGAAACTGTTTTTTATTAGCAAACCACAGCAAATATTCGTCAGGCAGGTCAATTAATATACGACCAGCGTATTTACCAAATGGCATTTGTATTCTGGCGAGCTTAATTAGATTCTCTTTCTCTAGCATTACAGGCTCTTTCTATGCTTCATTATGCTCTATAGAGTATCACCTAAACGTCGAACCCAATAGTTAGTGGCGCTTTGCGTCTTTCTGCGCATCAAAAGATCAATACTTGAACTGCTAACCTTGGTGGGTTGTGAAAATCGTCTGCCGATTTAATGCCAGTCGTAGTAAATGCTGGCTAGATTAAGGGAGATAAAGTTTAAAGGTTTTATAGTGCATTAGCTATGAGTGAAAACTCAAACGAGAATGACAAACAATATAATAAAAGGTTGTAGATAAAGGAGTTACAATTCGAAGCTAGTTTTAATATTAGTCATGTTGAACAGTGTGTGCATACTCTACGATCACCTGATTTCCTTCTATATAGGCATTTTGAATTTCCCCATCAACACTCATTCTACTTTTTAAATAGACAACTTTAGGCCCTGAATCTATGCCTTCTTTGAGCGAAGGAAACACATTTCTAGGCTCTAAATGCAGCAATCGACAGAAGTGACTGATGAATGACATGGTTAATGGGGTCTCCCCTTTTAGCACTCTTGAGAAATCAAGTTGATTCATTCCCAACTTCTTTGAAAACTCCATCTGGGTAATACGCATTCGAGACTTTTGAGACATCCACGTTTGATACAACGCATCTCTGTCTTGTTCGGTGAATTCCATAGTGACTCCTTTATAATTCATATCAATCAATTGTCCGTCTTTTCACACATAGCATGTCAGGGCTAGGTTAATGGAAACCAAAGGTTTAGTTTGTATAAGCGTACAATTTGGTTATAGGGACAAAGCATGATGGCTATAAAACAATCACAGCAAACAGCACCCCAGTACCAACTAAACGTTGCCCACATAGGCAAACTCTGACATTAAATGAATTGATTTCTAGAGCGCTTGCTTCAAAGATTCCACTTTTAACAGCTAAATATCTATTTTTAACAACTAGGTATATAGATAAAAACGGATGTCTGAACATCCGTTTTCTTACTCAAAGAATACGTAGACTGGCGTTGTTTAGTGCAAGTAAGCGAAGTACATAATAATCAAAGCAGATAGTGATCAGCTAGAAGAGCAACAAACAAGATCATAAGATGATAGATAGAAAACTTAAAAGTCTTCATTGCCATATTAGGCTTGTCACAATATTTGAGTACCCATGCGTGGTACACAAACCCAATATTCAGTACTAATGAAGCACTTAAGTATATCCAACTACTCATACCGACCAATACTGGCAATACACACACAACGCTAAGCAAAAATGTATAAAGCAAAATAGACGTTTTGGTGTATTCGATCCCATGAGTCACTGGCAACATAGGAATGTTCACTTTGGCATATTCGTCACGACGATGAATCGCCAGAGCCCAAAAGTGCGGAGGTGTCCAAATAAAGATGATCATCACCAACAACCAAGCGTTTGAATGCAATTCATTGGTGACTGCTGTCCACCCCAGCAAAGGTGGCATCGCGCCTGCGATCCCAGCTATAACGATGTTCTGAGGCGTAGCTCGCTTCAAGTACATGGTATAAATCACCGCATAGCCCAATAAACTTGCAAAGGTTAGCCAAGCAGTGAGTTGATTGACCCATAGCACTAATGTAACAAAGCCAAGCAAACCAATACCAGCAGCGAAGCTGAACACACGCATGCTACTGAGCTCACCAGATGGTAAAGGACGTCGGCTTGTTCGAGACATTTGTCCATCGATCTTTTTATCAATCAAGTGATTAAACGCAGCTGCCGAGCCCGCCATCAACCCTATTCCAATCATTCCAAACAAAGTTTGTTGCAAAGGTAATCCATTGGGTACAGCCAAACACATACCTACCAATGCCGTGAGCAACATCAACGCTACCACCTTTGGTTTAGTCAGTGTTAAATAGACCTTCCAAGTGGCGTTGTTTTTCGAGGCCAACTCACTGTTTGAAGCAATTTCATTGTTGACAGCAATCTCTTGACTTGAAGCTCTCTCTTGAACCACCAATTCATGTCGTGTTGACGTTCTACTGACCATGATTACCTCCTTGTAATACATTGTTCTTCACCAAGTATTCCCTCGGTTTTGGTTGCCAAACCACAAAATTCGTCACAACCATACTGATCAGCAACATCGCCGCTACTAGATTGTGCAAAACCGCGACAAAAATAGGTAGATGAAACCATACGTTGCTGACCCCTAGAGTGATTTGGGTAAACAACACTATCACTACAACCACGCTCAGTTTTTGCTGAGGTACTTTGCCGAACTTCCACAGTTGGTACGCCACCATTAGCACGGTTAAAGTCGCGACGATAGCCCCAAACCTGTGCATGACATGTATGGTAAGCCTTGCGGGGTAATCCAACACACCAAACTCATAATTGTCATGACCGTGTTGGGTAAAGTCGAAAGCATTTTTGAAATCGAGATAACTTACCCAGTTCCCTTCACATATCGGTAGTTGCGTACACACTAAAGCGGCATAATTTGACGATGTCCAGCCACCAAGCAGTATCTGTCCCACCACAATTAATAATCCACACAGCGCCCAAGCTTTAAGTGATGATGTATACGTAGCGTCACCAAATCGACTTTGGAGTTGAGACAGACGGCAATAGAGCAAGCAAAGGAGAGATAACAATGTGAAGCCCCCCATCAAGTGCGCCATAACCACAACGGGCATCAACTTGAGCGTCACTGTCCACATGCCTAATAAAGCCTGAAAAATCACAGTGGCAGAAATAAGCAAGGGAAGTTCAACAGAGGTGATACTCTTTTTAATACACCAAGCGACAACGACAAAGATAAGAAGCCCTAAGAAACCAGCAAAGTAGCGATGTATCATCTCTATCCAAGCTTTTTCTGCTTCAAGCGCTCGTTCTGGAAACTGAATATTTGCTTCATTCACTGCTAGTGTATTGGAAGGTACGGTGATTTTTCCATAACAGCCCGGCCAATCCGGGCAACCAAGGCCAGCATCAGATAAACGAGTATAAGCGCCGAGTACGATTACTGTAAGGGTCAGTAAAATAGTCACTCTCATAGCAAACATGAGTAATTTCGGGGCTTTATTATGCATTTTGGTATCTCCCTATACTTAGTCACAGATCCTAGCAGCTAACTTCTGACACCCAGTAGCCATCACCCAACCTTCCGCACTATCCTACTCGGGACAATTTAAGTAATTTTCTAAGATCATGAATCATGCCTTTAGACTGACCGACTAACTGCGACGGTTCAGAGACGCTTTTATATTCCATGACGAGCTGACCAAAAGGATCGATAATGATGATAGAAGCCGGTGCGAACTCGGTACTCAACTCATCACCACCAGCCATAAATGACAAATCCGATTTATTCAGCGCTGCTGGCAATGAGTTGCCCTCTGAGACAAAAACAACCGCCGTCACTCGCTCTTTATTTTTCCCTAACGCTAAGTAACTTTGATTCAAATAGTAAAGCTGTTGTTCACACAAGCCTTCACACTCTGTTGGCGCTATGTACCCCACTAACCAGCCCTTAGCTTCCATCGGAGCCGTTAAGCCTAGGTCCTTTAACGTCATTCTTGGTTCAACTAATTCGCCCGAATTCGTCACACCGGATGTGTACCAATTTTGCTCTAACACGGTTTTAGCGACAATTGCGGGCAAGGTGAAGATCAAAATCAGTCCAACGAGTACAAGACGACCACGAGATCGACGCTGCTTGAACGCAGCTAAATTAGCATCAGTACGCTCTTTGTTAGTTTGTGCTTGAGACTTATCCATCTTTATTCCCTGTGTTAGGTGCTTCCTTTACGCTGTCGCAATCTCGACTTTCAATGTCTATAGCAGTTTTAAGTGCCTACTTCTGCTTCATGTACCTATATCCAACCAATAACATCAAAAATAGCAGTACCGCTGCCATGACGAACCATTGAAATGAGTAACCAAAGTGTTTCTCTGATTTCATTGCCGACGGTCGCCATAACATTTCATATGGCCATGAACCTAAGCTCTGTGGCTGAAATATAAAGGGCAGCACCTCTTGACCGGTGTACTGTGATAACGCTTGTATATTGATGTTCTGAATTCGTTTCGGTGTTGTGTTTTCTAATCCCAGTTCCTGACTTAGTGGGTTCACTGAACGTACATACAAACGTCCTGACATATTCGTTGGTAGTGTGATGCTTCCTAATTGAGGCAGTTTTTTTCTGTCGTTACTTGCCGCAACAAATCCAAGATCGATCAAGAGCTGCTTTCTTCCGTCCTGAGTTTGAGTTTCGCCCAACATGTAAATCACATACCCCACCATGCCTTGGTTTATCTGGTTATCCAGCAAGAGGATTAATCCACTCGGCTTCGCTAACTCAATATCGACCTTTAAACCATTTAAGGTTTGTGGACTCGATGGTTCTTGCGCTCGTAAATCTGTCCCTCTCCAATCAGAAAGCACGATATCCAATGCCCTAGAAGATTGTTGCGATCTTTCCAATAACTGCTGCTCATAACGTAGTTTCTCGTTACCTCGGTCTAACTGCCACACACCCAACTTGATTAAAACGCCGACTGAAACCACAGTTAAAACAGCCGCTATCCAAAAACCTTTACTGCTGAACTTATGTTCATCATCATTCGAACTGTTTGGAGTTATCACTATGGCGTCATCTACCTTTGTGTTGTTATTGAAAATTGTGTTGGTCGCTTTGCTGTTCTTCGTTGTCTTCAACTTAATGAAAGGTCTCATCCAAATCGCCTCAGGCAAATACAATGGAAAAAGACTCAGTCATTTCTTGGGCCGCCGTGTAATGCTGTCAGCCATCGTAGTGCTATTGCTATTAATCGCTTTAGGCTCTGGTGTTATTACTCCTAACCCGCGACCTTATTAACTCAATATAGGCTGGGCACATCATGAAAGCCGTTGGATATCTAGTTAAAGTACATAGACAAACACGAATAACCCTAACCAAACCACATCAACAAAGTGCCAATACCAACTGCCCGCTTGAAACGCAAAGTGATCTTTTGTAGAGAAATGATCTTTCGCAACTCTCGCCAGCAACACAATCAAAAAAATCGTTCCTAAACAGACATGCAAGCCATGAAACCCAGTCAGTAAAAAGAAGGTGTTACCGTAGATACCGGACTGAAGTGTCAGCCCCATCTCTTGATACGCATGAAGGTACTCTTCAACTTGGAAGAATAGGAAGAAGCCAGCCAGCACAATGGTTATCTCCAACCACACGATCAAAGCCATCCGCTTGTTCTGTTCAAGACTGATATGTGCCATGTGCAACGTTACAGATGATAGCAAAAGGATAATCGTGTTCTTAAGCGGGATGCCTTGCCAAGGCATTGCTTGTGTAGTCACACCATCTGGTGTGGTGGTTAGCGGCCATATCGACTGAAACATCGGCCACAACACTTCATGGGTCATTGCATTGTTGCCTGCACCGCCAATCCACGGAACTGATATCATACGAGCGTAAAAAAGTGCACCAAAGAAAGCACCGAAAAACATGATTTCGGAAAAGATAAACCAACTCATCCCTTGTCGAAAAGAACGAGATATTTGTTCGGAATAGAGGCCACTTAATGATTCCGTAATCACATTGCTAAACCAACCTGCGAGCATATAAAGCAGAACAACAAACCCAACGAACAGCACTACTTTTCCAAACACGCCACCAGCGGATCCGGTACCCATGTTTTGCACCGTCAAGCCAGCACCAACCGCGACCAAAAACAGTGCAACGGCGCCGACTAATGGCCAGTGGCTTTGATGTGGAACGAAATACACTTCCTTTTTAGAACTCATCGCTCAACTCCTTTTGTTGATTCTGGTTCTGTAATGTCTTAGTTACTTGCGAGTGTGCTCGATGTTGATGTGCTCACTTCAGGCTTACTTGCCTCTCCACTCACCTGATTCGTGATGTTAAACAACGTATAAGAGAGCGTAAGCGTATGTATTGATTCTGGGATGTCAGGCTCAATATAAAATATCAAACCCATTTCAGCGCTCTTATACCCGCCTAATGGTTGCTGGTTAAAGCAAAAGCACTCCATCTTATTGAAGTAGGTAGCCCCCATTCCCGGAGACACCGACGGCACGGCTTGTCCAACCAACGAAGCACCTGATAGGTTTTTAGCAAAATAATTCGTTTGAATGACCTGACCAGGGTGAACCTCTAATACACGCGCTTCGGGGGAAAATTGCCATGGCATATCTGGCTTAATGTGAGACATAAATTCCACTCGAATTGTACGAGAGTAGTCAGGCTGCATTCCTTGCGGTTGCACGGCAGAAACGGTATTGGTTTTGCCATTAATCCCCAAGGCTTCACACATGACATCGTAGAGCGGCACCAAAGCGAAGCCGAAGCCAAACATGCCTATCACGCTCAGTAACAAATAACCCGTCAGCTTCTTGGTTGAACGTCTTGGCTGCTCAGCGTTGCGGTTTTGGTTGCTTTGTCTGTTGTCCATATCTCATCTCCTCAATCTATTTTAGGGGGATGAGTAAAAGTATGGTGAGGGGCAGGACTTGCTACTGTCCATTCTAATCCTTCCGCTCTTTCCCACGGTTTGCTCGGTGCAGGCTCTCCGCCTCTTACACATTTGACGGCTAGCCATAAGAAAATCAACTGGGACAAACCGAATGCAAAGCCACCTATCGACACCACTTGGTTAACATCGGCAAACTGGATGGCGTAGTCTGGAATGCGACGCGGCATGCCTGCTAAACCTAAGAAGTGCATAGGAAAGAAAAGGACATTGACCGATATAACTGAGGTCCAAAAATGCCACAGACTGAGCTTGTGGTCGTACATATGTCCGGTCCATTTAGGCAACCAGTAGTACGCCGCCGCCATTATCGAGAACACGGCCCCCGTCACCAGAACGTAGTGGAAGTGAGCCACTACAAAATAGGTGTCGTGATATTGGAAATCAGCAGGCACGATGGCGAGCATCAGTCCAGATAGCCCACCAATCGTAAATAGAACGATAAAGGCGATAGCAAACAGCATTGGTGTTTCAAAGGTTAAAGCTCCTCGCCACATAGTAGCCACCCAGTTAAAGACTTTCACACCAGTAGGCACCGCAATCAACATGGTGCAGTACATGAAGAACAGTTCTGCAAATACTGGCATACCAGTAGTGAACATGTGATGTGCCCAAACCAAGAATGACAACAGAGCAATACTGCAGGTCGCGTACACCATGGAGTGATAGCCAAATAAGCGTTTACCACTGAATGTAGGAATGATCGCAGAGACAATACCAAACGACGGTAAGATCATAATGTACACTTCGGGGTGACCAAAGAACCAGAAAATGTGCTGGAACATCACCGGATCCCCACCACCAGCGGCGTCAAAGAAGCTCGTCCCAAAGTACTTGTCGGTGAGTACCATAGTTACAGCACCGGCGAGCACGGGCATCACAGCTATCAAAAGGAAAGCCGTGATTAACCAAGTCCATACGAACATAGGAAGCTTGAACCACGTCATACCCGGAGCTCTCATGTTGACGATAGTCACGATGACGTTGATAGCACCCATGATCGAGCTGATCCCCATGATATGGACAGAGAATACAAACAACGCCGTACTATCAGGGCCATAAGTCGTCGAGAGCGGAGCATAAAATGTCCAACCAAAATTTGGGCCGCCTCCCTCTGTAAACAAAGAGCCAATTAATATTAAGAAAGCAAAAGGTAAAATCCAGAAGCTAAGGTTGTTCATCCGCGGCAACGCCATATCCGGCGCACCGATCATCATCGGGATCATCCAGTTAGCTAAACCTGTGAAAGCAGGCATCACAGCACCAAACACCATAATTAAACCGTGGACGGTCGTCATTTGGTTAAAGAAATCCGGTTCAACGAGTTGTAGCCCTGGTTGGAACAACTCGGCCCTAATCACCATCGCCATAGCACCACCAATTAAAAACATGGTGAAGCTAAACCACAAATAAAGTGTTCCTATATCTTTGTGGTTAGTCGAATACAACCAGCGAGCCCACCCCTTGGGCGCACCATGTAAATAATGGGCTTTGGCGTCAGCATCAGTACCATTCAATGTCCCTTCGCTAGTATCCAATGTATTTTCACTAGCATGAGAAACCGCCAGTTCTTCTGCAGGAGCCGATTTCACTGACTTATGGATTGGTGAACTCATAACTGCTCCTTAGCATTGTCTTGCACTTCATCCGTTGAGCTTTCAGTGCCACCTGATTGTTTGCTTTTGTAAGCGTTAATATCTGAAGCCTGCACAACATCGCCCGTATCATTACCCCATGCGTTTCTTTGGTAGGTGACGACTGCTGCGATCTCTTTCTCGGTTAACTGGTTATCGAATGCTTGCATTGCCGTGCCACCACGACCGTAAACGATAGTGTCGATATGCACGTCTACATCGCCAAGAGCAACAGGACTGCCTTTAATTGCAGGAAAAGCCCCCGGAATCCCTCCCCCATTGACTTGATGACAAACCGCACATCGACTTTTATAGACATCTTCACCGAGGGAATTGAGTTCTTCTAAAGAGAGTGACGCATCTAATGCATCTTGTGCTGCTTGCTGTGTGGCTATCGCCAACTCTTTCTGCGTTGCTAGCCATGCATCAAAATCTTCTTCTTCCATAGCATGCACGACTATTGGCATAAACCCATGTGCTCGACCACATAATTCAGCACACTGGCCTCGATAAACACCAGGTTCATCTATTTTTGTCCACGCCTCGTTAATAAACCCAGGAATCGTGTCTTTTTTAACGGCAAAGGCTGGTACCCACCATGAGTGGATAACATCGTCGGAAGTCATTAAAAATCGAACTTTACGATCGATAGGGAGTACTAGCGGATTATCAACTTCCAACAAGTAATGCGCCCCTTTTACTTCGATGCCATCAATCTCTTTATCACTAGTTGCCAAAAGGCTAAAAAACTCAACATCTTCGCCAAAATAGCTGTAATGCCATTTCCATTGTGAACCAGTAATTTTTACGGTGAGATCTGACTGGGAGGTGTCTTCCATCGCTATCAAGGTCTTAGTAGCTGGGATGGCCATAGCGATGAGAATAATGATTGGAATGATGGTCCAAAGGATTTCAACTTTAGTGCTTTCGTGAAAATGGGCAGCCACCGCTCCCTTCGACTTTCGGTGCCTCAAAATGGAATAAAACATTACACCAAAAACAACAAAGGCGATCGCACAGCAAATGTAGAAGATCAGCATATGAAGTTCATATACCTTACCACTGATCTCGGTGACGCCTTGTGTCATGTTGTATTCACTGCTTGCATTCACCAAAGGTGTTACTAAAACAACAACAAAACCATTCAAAAGCCACGCTAGCCTAACCAGTAATCTTTTCAAAAGATTTCTCCTTATCCTTCCTAGATTGGATACTTGCGACCTAAATATCGCTGTGAATCGGATCACAGTCGTTGCTATTCCGAATACACATGAAAAGGCTGAATCTCAATCGACAACTCACGTAGCGACCTCCAAAAATCGACTGCTAGATTCTTATCAGTCTATGAACTTACACAGCTCATAAGCATCGAAGGTTTTAACGAAAGATTCAAAAACGGCGAATTTGTTAAATTTTGTTATATTTATATGAAAGGCTAGTTAGTGATATCCAATTGTTCAAGATAAGTTTACTTGCTAAACAGTCAATTATCTAAAGAGGCTTAATCTATACGCCTTTCTGCTGCCGTTGGAATTTATTTTATATTGAGTTTTACGATTGCCTTCATGGAAATGATAATCAATATCACTTAATTTAAACCCATAGGAAGTCATACCGACATTATAAGGTTTAGTAATTATGCAAGATGCGATGAACTGGTTAACGAGAGACCCAGATCCAAGAACTCGTGAAGAGCTGCAACATCTCATCGATGAGGGAATGCACGACGAATTAGATGACCGCTTTACTCAACGCCTAGAGTTCGGAACGGCGGGATTGCGGGGCAAAGTAGGATGTGGCCCGAATAGAATGAATCGCTTGGTCATACAAGAAACGGCAACAGGGCTTGGACATTACTTGATTAAACATGTTGCCAATACCGCTATCCGTGGAGTGATAGTTGGCTATGACGGCCGTTTGGATTCAAAGCAATTCGCAATGGATACCGCTTCTGTACTCACAGCTTTAGGTATTAAGGTTTACCTAACCGCTAATGTTGCGGCGACGCCTATCGTTGCTTTTGGTATCAAACATTTCAATGCTGCCGCTGCTGTTGTCGTGACTGCCAGCCACAACCCTCCGGAATATAATGGTTTCAAAGTGTACTGGGAAAATGGCGCTCAAATCATTCCCCCCCACGATGCGGGCATTGCCGCTGAAATCGACATAGCATCGACTAAGCCGATTCCTTTGATTAGCCTAAGTGATGCTGAACAACAAGGTAACTTAGTATGGTTAACCGAAGGCTACTACCAAACGTACCGTGCCGCCATTAGTCAAAGTCCGTATGTGAATAAAGGGATAGAATCGGCGAATACAACCATTGCC
Source organism: Vibrio sp. 5S239 (assembly GCF_041439575.1). Taxonomy (NCBI): domain Bacteria; kingdom Pseudomonadati; phylum Pseudomonadota; class Gammaproteobacteria; order Vibrionales; family Vibrionaceae; genus Vibrio; species Vibrio sp. 5S239. Next base: position 30,021 of record NZ_JBGOOM010000033.1, read on the forward strand.
TACACTGCAATGCATGGTGTGGGAGCACAAATGGCAGAGGACGTTCTACACGATGCAGGGTTTCACAAAGTGTTCAGCGTAACGGAGCAAAGAGAGCCCGATGGCAACTTCCCGACCGTTAACTTCCCAAACCCAGAAGAAAAAGGGGCAATGGATCTTGTGGTCAACTTAGCGAAAAGTGTCGATGCCGACATTGCTTGCGCCAACGATCCAGATGCAGATCGGTTCGCCGTTGCTGTCCGAACTGAAGATGCCTCATACAAGATGCTAACGGGAGACCAAGTGGGTGTGTTATTCGCGCATTATTTGTTATCGAAGCCACACACAAAAAACCAGTTGGTTGGTAACAGTATCGTATCTTCAACCTTACTTGAAAAAGTAGCGCAATCTCATGGTGCTAGCTACTTCCAAACACTGACAGGCTTCAAATGGTTGGCCAATATTGGTATGCAGTTAGAAGATAAACAGAATGAGTTCTTATTCGCTTATGAAGAGGCTCTAGGTTACACAATTGGTACTCAAGTACGTGATAAAGATGGGCTGTCTGCTATCGTCATCTTTGCTCAATTGGTTGAGGAGCTAAAGTCTCAAGGTCGAACCGTTTGGGATCTTCTTGCGCAAATTTCGTTTGAACATGGCGTCTATACCAACGCACAACGAAGTATCGCGCTCGACCCAGATTCACCGTCCATTGGGTCTAAACTCCGAGCGGCACAACCTAAAGCCATCAACGGTGTTGCTATCTCTATGATTGAAGATCTACAGTCGTCTTTGCGTTTTGTCGTGGGTGGTCAGACCGAAGCGATTAACCTGCCTTCAAGTGATGTACTCATCTATCACCTTGAAGATGGCTCGCGCATTATCGTACGACCTTCAGGAACCGAGCCTAAAGTTAAGGTTTACTATGAAACGGTGACAAAGCTTGAAGGAACAGAAACGTACGATGACACTCGTCTGCGCGGTGAGGAATATATGAATAGACTGATTGAACGACACCAGCAAGAACTGAATTCTTAACTATTGGTATGTTCAACATATGACGGATAAAAACAAAAGATGGACGCTCTAAGCGTCCATCTTTCTCAGCGGTCAACCGCGATAATATGTTTGAGTTGGATGTTTACGAAGTAAAGAAAGAAGACAGCATCCACATGGCCAACACAATGAAAACTCCGCCCATCACTTTTTGTTGATAGTTACGAAACTGTGCGTTTTCCAAAAGAGATTTACCTATTGTCCCCACTAAAGCGACCAATAAAAAATTGAAGGTTAAGCCTAAAATATTCAACAACAAACCCAGTATGAGCATCTGTTCGCCCGAGGTAGCTTCAATATTCGTAGATACAAATTGAGGTAAAAACATAACAAAGAAAACTAACGCTTTGGGATTAAGCAAATTGCTAATAAGTGCTCTTTGGTAATACGACTTGGCGGCAGAGTTGTTGCTTAACTCAGGTGCATTCCCCTGCTCTGTTCGCAGGCAATCCCACCCCATTTTTAATAAGTAAGTACCACCTAACAAGTGCAGTACTTTCAAAGCTATTGGGCTCATTGCGATCAACGCAGAGACCCCCATAGCAGCTAATACGGTAAGAATAATTCCAGACGTCGCATTACCTAGGCTCGCGAACAAACCAACTTTACGTCCATAACTCATACTCGAGCTTGCGATAAGCAACATATCAGGGCCGGGCAAAAGCAGGAGGGCGACAACGGCTGTCAAGTAAACAGGTAAGATGGCTAAGTCGATCATGAGTTCTAATATTGATAAAAAATGGAGTCGAATTTTATATCAATTGCCAACGCCCTTCCAGATCTAATCCATTGAGATCCTTCAGTTAGCTCGAATTAAAAACCAGATTTTGGTCATTATGCAAATTTTACAACTAATTAAATATAACTGTTTAGTCCAATTAACAAAGTACCGCTTATATTTAACTCGTTATCTGCTAGGAGACTCTGCCGTAAAACTTTAGCATCAACTTGCAACCCATTCGATCTCAATCAGAGTAGTTTCACCACACTTTAGACGGCCAAGGAATATATCATCTCGGTGCACTTCTCCGACACCTTTCGGTGTTCCTGTCATCACAACATCACCATCTAACAAAGTTGTATAAGAAGATAACTCTTCAAGAATGGTCTGTGGGGAGTAAAGCATTTGCTCCACATGTCCTTTTTGCACGCGGACACAATTAATAAACAGCTCTAGATTTAAGTCAGACAAATCTAAATGTTCAGTTGGCACAAAACGACTCAATACAGCAGAGCCATCGAAGGCTTTGGCTCGTTCCCACGGTAAGCCTTTCGCTTTTAAGTTACTTTGTAACTCTCGTTTAGTTAAGTCTAATCCAAGTCCTACAGCAGAATACTGACCATTTTCAACAATAAAGCAGATTTCAGCTTCGTAATGCAACGCTTCTTGATGAAAAGAACATAAAGAAGAAGTCACGCTGGTACTCGGCTTGTTAAAAACCACCATTGCGTCAGGGATAGTATTGTTGAGCTCTTCAATGTGATCGACATAGTTACGCCCTACACACAAGACTTTAGTGGGTATTGCTGTTCGTTTCGAGTTCATCACTTGCTCCTGATTTATAACGCTGCTCATAGTTTATCCCTGAACTATTCTTGGGATACAAAGTTTACCGTATCAGAAGAAGAGAATCTTCGACAAGATGGTTACCAGTCTCTAAATTCTGATCTTTAACTCAATTCAATGATTTGAAAGCTTTTATACGGAGATCGCAGCAATGCGAAATAACAGTTCAAAACAGAAACCCAAAACAAAAGTTCAAAACGAAAAAAGCCCTCTCGAACCAGAAGGCTGAGAGGGCTTAGCATGGCGTCTAGGACAGTATCCTAAAAGGTAAACCTAAGGAGTAAACGCTATGCTAAATAAGTCTGCGACTTATAGGTAGTAACGAGCACCAAGAAGCCATTGATCGTCAGCTTTTTCTTTGTAAACGCCAGAACCTTGTAGGTCGAATTGGTAGCCAGCAAAGCCTACGAACTGAGACGTAAAGTTGTATTCAGCTTGTAGAGCAGTAGTAGCAAACACAGTTTCGCTCATCTTGTCGTCTTCTACTGCTTCGTAGTTGACACTTAGGTTAAGGCTGTTGGATAGCGCGTAAGATGCCAGTAATTCAACAGCTACCGTTTCTTCAAGAGCAACACCAGCGCTTGAGTTCATGTAGTTGTTCATAGCGTAAACACCAGCTAAGAATAGACCTTCTGAACCATAAGAACCGTAAGTAGCACTTACTACATTTGAATCAGCAGTTTTAGAACCGCCGCCGATGTTACCAAACGTAACATCACCAGTGTTGTATGCGTAGTTTGCTGTGAAATCAGAGATAGCGTAGTTCAATGCGATTTGAGCACGGTTGCCATATTTATTCGAATCAGCGACTTTACGACCTTGCCATGCAACCCCTACGTTTAGAGAACCAGCGTTACCAAAATCGATAGCGTTACCGTAGCTAACCATCTCTTCACCACGACCAGTACCTAGGTTACCGTGATCGTCGTAGATGAAATCATTCGCGAATGCGATTGGCATATCTGCAACACCAGCAACGTTATAGTATGGTGCCCATTGAGTACCCACAACACCACGACCGAAGTCTTCATGAGTTAGACCTAAGTAACCTAAACGTGTTGCGAATGATTCATCACCACCGTCTAACATATTTAGCGCCCACTCACCTTTAGCATCTGCTGTGAAGCCATTGCCAAGCTCATGAGTAGCATTGAAGTTAATACGTGGAGAAACAGCCTCTACGCCAATATCGTCTTCGCTGATACGGTCATCGCTATTTACATCACCAACTGCAACTGAAACATGGCCGCCAACTGAGAATGTTGTGCCATCTTCATTGTAAAGCTCTACTGCAACTGCCTGTGTACCAAATACCGCACCAGAAATCGCTAGCGCCAAAAGTTTCTTATTCATTGTCATATCCATTTGTAACTGGGTGAATTATTCACTAACAACCTCACATTGATAAGAGAAGTTGTTAACTACATTTAACAAGTAGGCAAACACTAATCGATGAATGACAAAAAGTTGCATTAAAATATATAAAATAAAAACAACAATGCTATAGAAAACAAAAAACCAAATAAAAACAACAAACTAATAAAACACCACAACGAAACTATTGTGTTTTATTTATATTAATGCAATTAACTTTTTTGATTTTTAAATCACTAAAAAAGCATTTAAAATCAAAAAAAAAGAAAAACAGATTTACCATGAATAGAGAGGTTCTTTCCCGGAAATATTCTGTAACATTTGGAATCTTTTAATCAAAGGCAAAATCACAGAACCCGAAGCAAGCAATACATCGATATGCCACTGTTTATTGACAAAAGCGTTAGACATAAAAAAGGGCAACCAGTCGAAGACCAATTACCCTATCTGTCAGCTACATTGTTACTTCAAGCCCTTTCATAGCTAAACGGCTTAATCTACTATTTAAAACAAACCTCAGCCCAACGAGCCAAACCTGCAGTTACAGAACCGAAGTAGTTTCCACTTACAATAGGCACATTAGGCACTGTTTGTTGTACTGCTTCGCGAAGTATCGGTGAACGCGCGGAACCACCTGTCATGTAAATTACATCGGGCTTCTTCTGACCTTGTTGTATCGCCTCTGTCACCAACTCAATCATTTTTGATTTTGGTGTTTCAATGGCAGCAATCATCTGTGCAACAGAGATATCCACTTCAACCAGTTCAGACGCTACATTAATCGCTGCTCGATATTGAGAAGATTCTGCTAGTGCAATCTTGGCTTCTTCAGCTCTGCGTACAATGCTGTAACCTAAAGTATCGTGATAAACCTTCATCAAACGGTCTAGCTTTTGAGGCTCTGAAGCTTCTTTACGAAGTAACTTCAAGGCCGCCAGGTTTTCGCGAGAATAGAAGTTCTTTTGAGCTTCGACATTATTAATCGCAATAGGGTTCCAGAATTGAGTCAAAGGCATATCAATGCCCGTTGTACCTTTACTGCCCATACCGAAAGGAGACATCAATTGTTTGAACGCTAGATAAATATCGAGGTCATTCCCCCCTACCCTTTGTCCACTGTGTGCCAGTAAGCTTTGAGTGCGATCCGCTTGATTAGACCCACTCGGGCCCATTTCTAACAATGAACAGTCGGTGGTACCACCACCAATATCAACCACTAGTACCGTTTGATTTTCAGTCAAGGTGCTTTCGTAATCTAGGCCTGCGGCTACTGGCTCAAATTGAAAGGCGATATCAAGGAAGCCAGCACGTTTAGCTGCGCGAGTAAGGATGTCTTCTGCTTGTCTGTTTGCCTCTTCACCGCCGCGACCATGAAAGTTAATTGGTCGGCCGATAACCGCTTGTTTGATCTGTTCTTGAGTCGTGCGCTCGGCTTGGTGTTTAATATTCGCCATCATGGCGCACACTAAATCTTCGAAAAAACTCACTTGCACATCATGCAAACCACTTGCGCCAAGGAAAGACTTAGGAGATTTAACGTAGTAAACATCACGAGGGTCTTCTAAATATAGATCTAATGCAGCCTGACCAAATGCCATGTCTTCCGGCACCAAATCGATACTTTCTTCTCGGTTAAATGCAATCGCGCGTCGTAACACCTGCTCACCAACGGCATCGCTAGGCTTAATATTTAAATGGCGAAAGAGATGCTCGGAAACACTTTCACGAGTTGGAGCAAACACGGTTGAGGGAATATAGTGTTTTTTACCTTCTAGCGGTAATAGACTTGGCTCCCCATTTACCATTGCCGCAACAGAACAGTTCGCAGTCCCATAATCAAATCCGATAAACATAATATCCCCCACTCGACAAAAGGGACGAGATGCTACATGAAAATCCTCAAAATTACGAGGTCATTTGTTGATTTTACTAGGTCACTTCTTGGTTTATAAGGCTCTGCAAAGGAAAACAAATATGCTACATTTCAGCACAAATGAATCACGGGTCAAATAAATGAAAACACCTTGCCGAGCGGCTTGTAAAAATAATGGCGGTATATGCAGTGGGTGCCATCGAACAATGGATGAGATTATAGGCTGGAAAGGGTTATCTGAAGGCGAAAGAGAGTTGGTGATGAATAATCTGAGTGGCATTAACTCTACTCACCAATGCCCAGCATGCAATGAACCAGCACAATGCGATATCAGTGCAGGTAAAGAAACCTGTTGGTGCTTTGAGCTAGAAAAACGTGATACCGGCAATATCCCAAAGGCTGGAGTTTGCATGTGCCGCAAGTGTCTATCTGCCTTACCTATTCAGTAGTTTTTGTTCCTATGAACTTCCACTAGAACGCGAAGAGAAGCGAGATACCATTACCTCGCTTCAAGACACAATTAACTAAATGAGTGATTACTTAGCTTTTACAACCAGTGCTGGCCGAGAGAACTCTACTCCACTCCAACCATAAATCATGAAGTTTCGAATATTTTGATGGTCGGTATTATCAGGAAAACCTAGCACATCATTTCGATAAAACTGCCCAAAACAAGCCAATGTTTGCTCTGCTGAAAGTCCTAACGCTAGACCAAAGGCAAAAATCTTACATGAACCATTGTTCTGCCCTACCGCATTGACCACATCGCCATTACTGAATTCAGTTACAGAGAAGTCATAATACCTGTCTATCACTTGCATTGTATCTTCAAATTGAACGCTTTCAGGTGCTTGTTGCAGTATGTCTAAGAAAGTTTCCAGTTCCATTTACTTATTCTCCATTAAGTACATAACAGACAATAGTTTATATTGTTTTACGGTAAGAGTAAGCCCTACAGTTTACTCTGAAAAGTGATTCATCTTTTCACTCAACACCTGCAATCACCTTAATGAAACTAATGACATAGTATTATCATGACGTTATATTATTTCATTAAATGATTAACATTGTTCAATAACGAATATGCATAAAGATAAAAACGTAGAACTGTTTAGATACCTTAAGCCAGGTACAAAAACAGCGGGTGTGTTGGAATTTGGCCCTGATGACTCAATCCAAATTAGTACACTCTATATAGGGCACAAAGAAGATCAGTACCTGATCTTAGATCTCTCACAAAAAGCGACTGAAGCACTAACACTTAGAAAGCTTATCAACGTTGATATTATTGTTCGTGCGATTACTGATACTGAGTTAGGACATATTATTGCGTTTAAAACCAATGTACTCGCTCATATAACCTCACCAGCACATCTTCTCTTTCTTCGCCCACCTTCCAATTTTGCTACCAAACCGATCCGCGAACATGAAAGATACAAAGTATGCCTCGATTGTGAAGTCAACTTTGATACTCTGTCGCTTGACGCAACACTAGTGGATTTTTCTGCCTCTGGTTGTGGTGTCTATATCGCGCAACCAACAGATATAGATATTGGCTGGAAAATCAAAGTAAACTCAATCCTAAGTGAATATTTGGATGACGAACTTATCCATAAAGTAGTGAGTAAGAAAAGACAAGGCCAAGGTTGGTTACTAGGAATTCAATTCCCAGATCACCTAAATATTAGTGATGAATTGAAAACACGGCTTTTAGAGCAAGCTTTTGTGGCCGGTTCTTCATAATTTTCTAATATTGAAATTGTGAGATACAGTAATAAAGAGCGATTAAACCAAGAGCTTTATAGCAAAAAAATGGTGAGCCAAACCGTTCTTTGACCACCGAATACCGGTTCATCAATACTGGTTGAACAGTACTAAGCCGCTAAAACTAATGCTTATAGAACTAATGCTTATAAAACTAATGATTAATCTCATTCCAGTAAGAGTGTTTAAAATGAACAAAAGCTTGGTGTAGCGTATCTTCCTTGATCGGCTTTACAATCACGTAATTTGCCCCCGCGCCAAAAAAACGGTCTCGGGTCGACTTTTGAGTATCAGCGGTGCACGCGTAAATAGGAGTCCGTATACCAATCTCACTTCTCAATTGTTGAGTCGTTTCAACCCCACCTAAGTTCGGAAGTTGGTTGTCCATTAAAATGAGGTCAAACTTATTCGCCTTTGCCATCTCCAAAGCTTCTAAACCATCTTTTGCCCAAGTAACAACCATTCCATACTTTTTGCAAAAAGCTTGAGCGATAAACGCATTGGTATGATTGTCTTCCACGAGTAAAACTTCCAAAGACCGATCAAATAGTGTCTGAGGCTCCATCTTTGGTCGTTGTTTTGAATCCAACGAGGGCTCTGAATGCAACTCAATAGGGATCTCGATTATGAATTCTGAACCTTGGCCTTTGATACTACGAACGTGAATATCTCCTTTAAGCATATCGACAAGGTTTTTTACAATTGTTAACCCCAAGCCTGTACCACCATATTCACGAGTCGTCGTTTCTTCAGCTTGAACAAACGGTTCAAAAACAGCCTCAATTTTACTGTCATCAATACCAATGCCGCTATCTTTCACTCGAACGATTAAGCTGGCTTTATCGGAGTTAAAAATACTATCGATCTCAAAACCGACAGAAATACCACCTTGATGAGTAAACTTAAGGGCATTGCTCAATAGATTAAACATAATCTGGTTCAGTCGAACTTGGTCAG
>NZ_JBGOOM010000034.1:0-36656 GCF_041439575.1 Vibrio sp. 5S239
TGAAGTAAGATAAAGTTTTAGGGGTGTAGCTCCAATTGGCAGAGCAGCGGATTCCCCGACTTACCAAAACAGAGCGTGTTAGGAATCTAAACTTCCACCTATACCATATACAAAGCCTCAGCAAAAATGCTGGGGCTTTTTTGCTTTATATTTGTTCGAATTTTTAGTCGATAATTCCTACCTTTACTAAAATCTAGTCTTAAAATGTAAGTGCTTACTTATCTCAGTCACTTTTATAAATAACTAACAGTACAAACTATGCTTCTTTATGAGAATTGTTCTCAATATTTTGTTACATTTTAGTTGTTATTACTAAAAGGCAACAAATATGGATATTTCCCGTCGTAAGTTTATTCAATCATCTCTCGCTATATCTGCACTCACTGTACTGCCTGCTTGCTCTATGAAACGGGTGGTTTATGAACAAGGAAAGTATGTTTATGACTTAACGGCAGAACCTTCAACTGCTGGACTTGTGACGGGGTTTGAGACTAATATTCTAGGCTTTAATGGGCAGATTCCAGCGCCGACTATTCGCTGTCGACAGGGGGAAAAGGTCACAATTCGTTTTACGAATAAGCTTTCAGAGCCGACGACCATTCACTGGCATGGTCTGCGAATTCCAATCGAAATGGACGGGGTTCCTTTCTTGAGCCAGTCACCGATCATGCCGGGTGAAACCTTCATTTATGAATTTACGCCACCAGATGCTGGTACGTTTTGGTATCACCCACATATGAACAGTGTTAAACAGCTTGGTATGGGCTTGGTTGGTCTAATTATCGTTGAGGAGAGCATCCCAGTGCAGTTTGATGAAGAGCACGCACTGATGCTTAAACATTGGCATATCGATAAGAAAGGCCAATGGAAAGATCTAATGATCCCACGTCTCAGCGCTCGCATGGGCACGCCAGGAGAGTGGAGTAGCGTTAATGGAATACATGAGCCTGTATATCAGTTAAAACAACATGCAACGACCAGGCTGCGTATCGCTAATGTTGATAACACGATTACCTATCCAATTGCTATTGAAGGGGCTGAAGCATGGGTCATTGCTATCGATGGCAACCCTGTAAAGACACCCTATAAGCTGACTCAACATAAAATAGGCCCAGGTATGCGTGTTGATCTCGGGCTAATAGCACCTAAAGCTGGTGACCGAGTTAACGTTCTCCAGATGAAGGGGCGTTTCCCATTTTCTTTATGTCAATTTGAAGTCTTAGGTTCCGAATTTACTCAAGAGCGAGCATTACCAGTATTACCATTGAATCCAGTACCTAACCTAGATCTTGCTAATGCAGAAGAAATAGACTTTTTATTTGAATGGGAAGGGGCGGTTTCTCCAGTATCTAAAGATGGAAAATCTATGCCTAAGTTTTGGCTAACTAATAAACGAGCATGGGAGGGGATGAGCAAAGATAATATTCCTGAACCGTTGGCGACTTTAGAATTGGGTAAAACCTATATATTCGATCTTAAGAACGTCACTCAATATCATCACCCGATTCATATTCACGGCCATACATTCACTGTATTGGAACTTGATGGGAAGAAAGTTGAAGAGCCTTTCCATACCGATACAGTGTTACTTGGAAAAAATGGCCGAGCTAAAGCCGCATTTGTTGCAGACAATCCTGGGCGCTGGATGTATCACTGTCATGTTATAGAACACATGAAAACGGGTTTAATGGGATATATTGAAGTTAAGTGACTCCTGTAACATTTAATATTTGCGCATGCATTCTTAGTTTCTACCCTCGCTTTTATCGGCGGTAAAGTTAGAATGTAGGGGATACTGTTTGGGAGGAGTCATGGGTCAGTTATCTATTTTAGGTTTTATTGCCATTGGTGGGGCGTTTGGTGCTTGCTCACGTTATTTGATTTCAGAGTTATGTGCGGTGATGTTAGGGCGTGGTTTTCCTTTTGGTACGCTCACCGTTAACGTTATTGGTTCCTTTATTATGGGATTACTTATTGCGGCATTTGAAAATGAGATACTCGCAACGGAACCATGGAGACAGATTATCGGCCTAGGTTTCCTAGGTGCACTGACGACGTTTTCTACATTTTCGATGGATAACGTGCTTCTTATGCAGCAGGGTGCATTTTTTAAGATGGGGATCAATGTACTGCTCAATGTGGTTCTCAGTATCTCAGCAGCATGGATCGGCTTCCAACTTTTGATAAAGTCTTAAAGTTTTTTTACGATTTGTTAACAACTCGGCTTGGTTTATCTAAGCCGTTTTTATATACTCGATCATACTTGTCGGAGTGCCATATGGCTGAGACCGTTAACTCGGGATCCGTTGAACCTGATCAGGCTAATACCTGCGAAGGGAACAAGAGTAGATATCTAACTAGAAACCTTCTAGAGATCTATCTCCAGATCACAACTGTATTTCTTACCGTGATCCCTCTTGTAGCATCTAATCCGTCAAGCATTTTTTATCCCTATAAATAATGGCTAAAAGCCAAGGAAAAATGCTATGTCGAGTCGTAAACAAGCAAGACTGGAAGCGAAGAATTTCATTGATTCTTTATCCGTACAACCTTACCCAAATTCGAAAAAGGCTTACATTCAAGGATCTCGAGAGGACCTTCAAGTCCCTGTACGAGAAATATCACTCGCTGATAGCCTGGTTGGTGGTAGCAAAAAAGAGCCCGTATTCGAGCCTAACGAGCCTATTCATGTCTACGATACCTCAGGTGTTTATACCGATCCTACACATGAAATAGACCTTTACAGCGGCCTTCCTAAGTTGCGAGAGCAATGGATTGAAGAGCGTGGCGATACGGAACTGCTCGATGATGTAAGCTCTGTTTACACCAAAGAACGTTTAGAAGATGACACCCTAGACGACCTTCGTTACGGTAATCTGCCTAGAATTCGTCGCGCGACTGGCGATCAATGTGTGACTCAACTGCATTATGCTCGTCAGGGTATAATCACTCCTGAGATGGAGTACATTGCGATACGTGAGAACATGGGACGTCAGAAGTTTGCTGATGAGCAGCTGAACCACCAACACCCTGGCCATAACTTTGGCGCAAACCTACCGAAAGAAATTACCCCTGAGTTCGTGCGTCAAGAGGTTGCTGAAGGTCGAGCTATTATCCCTTCAAACATCAACCACCCAGAATCAGAACCAATGATTATTGGTCGAAACTTCTTAGTGAAAGTGAACGCCAATATCGGTAACTCTTCTGTAAGCTCTTCGATTGAAGAAGAAGTTGAGAAGCTAGTATGGTCGACTCGCTGGGGCGGCGATACCGTAATGGACCTTTCTACTGGCCGTAATATCCACGAGACTCGTGAATGGATTCTTCGCAATAGCCCTGTGCCGATTGGTACGGTTCCTATGTATCAAGCGCTTGAAAAAGTGAATGGTGTAGCCGAAGACCTTAATTGGGAAGTCATGCGTGACACCTTGATTGAGCAAGCAGAGCAGGGCGTTGATTACTTCACTATTCACGCAGGTTTACTGCTTCGCTACGTGCCTATGACGGCTAAACGTGTGACTGGCATTGTCTCTCGTGGCGGTTCTATCATCGCGAAATGGTGTCTTGCTCATCACCAAGAAAGCTTCCTTTATACCCACTTCCGTGAGATCTGTGAGATCTGTGCGAAGTACGATGTCGCTCTGTCGTTGGGTGACGGTCTACGTCCGGGTTCGATTGCTGATGCCAATGATGAAGCTCAATTCTCGGAGTTACGAACTCTAGGTGAGTTGACTAAAGTTGCTTGGGAATACGACGTTCAGGTGATCATTGAAGGCCCTGGACATGTGCCAATGCACTTAATCAAAGAGAATATGGATGAGCAGTTAGAGCATTGCCATGAAGCGCCTTTCTATACGTTAGGCCCGCTGACGACAGATATTGCCCCTGGTTACGACCATATTACCTCTGGTATTGGCGCGGCCATGATTGGTTGGTACGGTTGCGCGATGCTTTGTTATGTAACCCCTAAAGAGCACCTAGGCTTACCCAATAAAGAAGATGTTAAGACTGGCTTGATTACTTACAAGCTGGCAGCACATGCTGCAGACTTGGCTAAAGGACATCCGGGTGCACAAATCCGAGATAATGCATTATCTAAAGCACGTTTTGAATTCCGTTGGGAAGACCAATTTAATCTAGCTTTAGATCCGGAAACTGCGCGTTCTTTCCATGATGAAACCCTGCCACAAGAGTCGGGCAAGGTTGCTCACTTTTGCTCTATGTGTGGTCCTAAGTTTTGCTCGATGAAGATTTCTCAAGAAGTTCGAGAGTACGCGAAAGACACCGAACAAGTGGCTGCTGATCAGGCTATCGAGATCAAGATGTTGGATAACCCGTTGGAAGGGATGCGTCAGAAATCAAAAGAGTTCCGTGATACTGGCTCTGAACTTTATCACCCTGCAGTAAGTGCAAAAGAAGCTCAATTAGAGGAATAATGACAGTGAAGATTCTCATCCCATCTCAATACATCGAGTTAACGGGGGAGGTTCAAAACTGTCTATTGGTTGCTAAGCGACAAGGCTTGGCAACCGATGCAGTTGAGTTGGGTGTAAGCCCGACTCAATACTTCTCTATCGTTGATGCTCAGCAGGTGTTATCTATTGGCTTTGTTCATGATGTTGATTTATTGGCGGAGTGCAAGTTAGCGCAACTGAACCATATTATTGATTACAGCAATTCAGTTTCGCTAGTTGACGTTTGTGATGCCTTTACACAAACTCCGAATACCATTTATATCGGTGTCTCAGATGATTCAGCTGTACTGGATCTCTGGTCACACTTAGGTTCTAATCGTGTTATCAAGAGCGAAAGTACAGCTCATCAAGAGTTAGATAGTCGTAGCCACTTTGCTTGGTTACTTACTTTGTTGGCGCTGGAATTTCCATTGGAAGACGCACTGGTTTTAGCTCGCGCAGCGTCGAATGTTTCACGTGGAACATGGCCAGCACATTATCAAAATTTTCCTATCCCTGTTCTAGAAGACGAACGACTGGATATCAGTGTTGGTTGGGCTAACCAAGGGACATCACTTTCTTTCCCTGAGTTGAGCAAAGATAGCCTCGGCTTATACCCGGTGGTTGATGATGCTGAGTGGATAGAAAGATTGCTTAAGCTTGGAATCAACACAATCCAACTGCGTATTAAGAACCCGCAGCAAGCCGACTTAGAGCAACAAGTCGCACGATCGATCGAACTTGGTCGAGAACATAACGCTCAGGTTTTTATTAACGATTACTGGCAGCTTGCACTCAAGTATGGTGCTTTTGGTGTGCACCTGGGGCAAGAGGATATTGAAGAATCAAACCTTTCCCAACTTAGCCTAGCGGGTATTAAGATCGGTCTATCGACTCATGGTTATTATGAGTTGTTACGCATCGTCCAAATCAATCCAAGCTACATTGCACTAGGCCATATATTTCCGACCACGACGAAACAGATGCCATCCAAGCCCCAAGGCTTGGTGCGTTTGTCTTTGTACCAACAGCTAATTGATACCATCCCATACACAGAAAAGCTTGTTGGTTATCCGACGGTGGCTATTGGCGGTATTGACCAATCGGCAGCTGCGCAGGTTTGGGATTGTGGTGTCTCGAGTTTGGCGGTTGTACGTGCGATTACATTAGCAGAAGACCCAAAACAAGTTGTCGAGTTTTTCGATAAGCTGATGACCTCTAACTCTTCAACGACTAATAAAGAGGTTATGCGGGAGCCTAGCTATGTTGAGTGACTTTGAGTTTATTCGTTACCAACGACAAATTGCATTACCTGAGGTTGGTGAGCAAGGGCAACGAAATCTGTTAAACAGCCACGTGTTGGTGATTGGTTGTGGTGGTTTGGGTAATGCTGCTGCTCTCTATCTCGCAGCTTCTGGTGTCGGAAGGATCGTATTGGTCGATGATGATTGTGTGGATTCGTCTAACTTGCAGAGGCAGGTAGCGTTTAAGGAAAGCCAATTAGGTTCACCTAAGGTCGAAGCTCTTAAACAACAACTGAATGATCTCAATGGCCGCAGCCAAGTAAGAACCATCAATCAACGAATGAGTGAAAGCCAGCTTGAATTAGAAGTGATGTTGGCTGATCTCGTGTTGGATTGCACTGACAACTTCGTTTCACGCCAGCAGGTTAACCAAGCATGTTTCAAAGCTAATTCACCTTTGATATCAGGTTCTGCAATCGGTTGGAAAGGTCAATTTATTGTCTTTGATTATCAGAACCAGAAAGGGTGTTACCACTGCCTGTTTCCGTTCGATCATCATCCACAAACAACGCGCTGTAGTGATAGCGGCATAATTGGCCCAGTGGTCGGCACGATAGGCAACCTCCAAGCTCTTGCTGCGATTCAGCGTGTTAGCAGTGGCGAGTTTAAAGTCGCAACACATCAGCTTAAGTTGTTCGATGGCCAGAGCATGAACTGGCAAAGCCTGATGGTCACTCAAGATAGCGAATGTCCAGTTTGCAATACATCGGCGACCCAACACTTAGAAGAAGAAGCACAATGAGTAACATAACTATTTCTATAAACGAGCAACCAGAGCAGGTCGCGCAATCATCGTCTCTCTCAGACATCATCCAAGCACTATCGCTACCTGATTTGGGCTGTGTATTTGCTATCAATAATGCGGTTGTACCGCGTAGCCAATGGCAACAAACCATCGTCAACGAAGGCGATTCCATCTCTCTTTTCCAAGCGATTGCAGGGGGCTAACCATGTTAACCATCGCAGATAAAACGTTTCAATCACGACTCTTCACTGGAACCGGCAAGTTTGCAAACAAATATTTTATGGCGAGTGCGATCGAAGCGTCAGGCTCTCAACTGGCAACTATGGCGTTGAAGAGAGTGGATATTCGCTCTGAGCAAGATGATATTTTGCAGCCCATTATTGATGCTGGCGTCAATTTACTTCCGAATACCTCTGGTGCGAAGAATGCAAAAGATGCCATCTTTGCTGCGCATTTGGCTCGTGAAGCACTAGGCACAAACTGGCTAAAACTTGAGATTCACCCGGATCCAAAGTACTTAATGCCAGACCCCATTGA
Source organism: Vibrio sp. 5S239 (assembly GCF_041439575.1). Taxonomy (NCBI): domain Bacteria; kingdom Pseudomonadati; phylum Pseudomonadota; class Gammaproteobacteria; order Vibrionales; family Vibrionaceae; genus Vibrio; species Vibrio sp. 5S239. The sequence continues at coordinate 7,041 of NZ_JBGOOM010000034.1, forward strand.
GACACTTAACGCTGCTGAGCAGTTGGTTAAAGATGGCTTTGTTGTGTTGCCTTATTGCCACGCTGACCCTGTTCTGTGTAAGCGGTTAGAAGAGATAGGCTGTGCTGCCGTTATGCCGCTAGGCGCGCCGATTGGTTCAAATAAGGGGATTGCGTCTGCAGACTTCTTAGAGATCATTATCGACCAAGCGAACGTCCCTGTGATTGTTGACGCTGGTATTGGTGCGCCATCTCATGCTGCTCGTGCAATGGAAATGGGCGCGGATGCCGTGTTAGTTAACACCGCGATTGCTGCCTCTCAACAGCCTGTTGAAATGGCGATTGCCTTTAAGTTGGCAGTTGAAGCAGGTCGTATGGCTTACCTTGCAGGTCTCGCTGGTCAGGTATCTCACGCGGTTGCTTCAAGCCCGCTAACCTCATTCTTAGACGAGTAGTATTACTATGACGTTTGTTGATCGATTTAAACAGCTCAACTGGGACGACATTGGTATGTCTATCTTCAGTAAAACGGCGGCGGATGTTGAACGCGCGTTGAGTAAACCCAAACGAGACTTAGAAGATTTTAAGGCTTTGATCTCTCCGGCAGCAGAACCTTACTTAGAGCAGATGGCACAACAATCGTTGGCGCTAACGCGTAAGCGGTTCGGTAATACGATGTCGCTTTATATTCCTTTGTATCTATCTAACTTGTGCGCGAATGCGTGTACGTATTGTGGTTTTTCGATGGAGAACCGTATCAAGCGTCGTACATTAACCTTGGATGAAATTGATGCTGAAAGTGCAGCTATTAAAAAGATGAAGTTTGATAGTGTTTTGTTGGTCACCGGTGAACATGAAACTAAGGTTGGAATGAATTACTTCCGACAGGTGTTGCCGAATATCAAAAAACAATTCAACTACCTTGCGATGGAAGTACAGCCGCTTGACCAGCATGATTACGCAGAACTTAAAACTCTCGGCTTAGATGCGGTGATGGTTTACCAAGAGACCTATCAACCAAGAACCTACGCGGAGCATCATCTGCGTGGCAATAAAATGGATTTTGAGTACCGCCTCGAAACTCCCGATCGATTGGCAAAGGCGGGTATCGATAAGATAGGTATTGGAGCCTTGATTGGTTTGGAAGATTGGCGAACCGACTGCTTCTTTGTTGCTGCTCACTTAGATTACCTAGAACGTACTTACTGGCAAACTCGTTACTCAATTTCGTTCCCGCGCCTTCGTCCTTGTGAGGGGGGAGATGCCAATGGTGGTCTACAACCTAAGTCTGTTATGAGTGATAAACAGTTGGTTCAACTTATCTGCGCGTATCGATTGTTAAACCCAGAGGTTGAGTTATCTCTTTCGACTCGTGAGTCTGCAACTTTCCGCGACAATGTGTTGCCATTGGGAATAACAAGTATGTCGGCGGCTTCGAAAACCCAACCTGGCGGTTATGCTTCGGGCGAAGAAGAACTTGAGCAGTTTGAGATAAGTGATGAGAGAAGTGCTGCCGATGTGGAGTCGATGATTCGTCGGCGAGGATTCGACCCAGTGTGGAAAGATTGGCACAGTGCTTATTCTGGCTAGTTAACATCTAAATTAATGTTCCACGTGAAACATTAGTTTAGATGTATTGATACATACAAACAGAAACGGCTACCTGTTAGGTAGCCGTTTTTCTATTGTCACTTTTTATTTAACTTAGTAAGTGTGTTTTGATTCAGTTAATAAGCTAGCTAAACCTTATGCGTGAGCTAATGGAGTCGTTGACTGGCGCAACCATTCCAACGTATCACCTTCAACTAATGGGCTAAGATCGTGCCATACTTTTTGATGGTAGTCGTTGAGCCATGCCAGTTCAGGTCGTGTTAGCAAATCGACGTTGATATTGCGTTTATCGATAGGGCAACGCGTTAGTGATTCAAAAGTCAGTACTGAGAAGTCACCTTGAGTTGGAAGCTCAACAACCAGCTCTAGGTTTTCTATACGGATACCGAACTCATCAGTACGGTAGTAACCCGGCTCGTTTGATAACACCATGCCTTCAACAAGAGGTACGTCAACCAGCTTTTTAGAGATACTTTGCGGACCTTCATGAACACTTAAAAAATGCCCAACACCGTGACCAGTACCGTGATCGTAATCGAACCCTTCAGCCCATAAGTGCTGACGCGCTAGGATATCCAGTTGGCAACCTCGAGTACCCTGTGGGAAACGAGCACGTGCAATACCGATGTGACCTTTAAGTGCGAGAGTGAATTGCTGGATCATTTCGTCGCTTGGTTGGCCAATCGCGATAGTGCGAGTGATATCAGTGGTGCCATCTAGGTACTGACCGCCTGAGTCGACTAGGTACAGAGTATTCATTTCTAGCTGACCTGGTTCAGGTTGGTTTTCATGATTGTAATGACACATTGCTGCGTTTCCGCCAGCTGCTGATATTGTGTCAAAGCTTAGGTCCATCAGTGTTGGATCTTGTTCACGGAATGATTGTACTTTGTCAGCCAAGACTGCTTCGTTGTGTAGGTTGCCCTGAGCCACTTCTGCATCAATCCAAGACAAGAACTTCGCCATCGCAACACCATCACGAATGTGACACGCCTTCATACCGGCAATTTCAGTTTCATTCTTCGCGGCTTTTGGCATTAAGCATGGGTCTGCTGCTTCAATGATATGTGCGCCAGCATTTTGCAGAACAAGTGTGTACCAAGCGTTACTGGTACCTGAATCGACCGATACATTTTTGTCTGCTAAAGATTCAAGGCAGGATTTAAGCTCTGATGGATGAGAGACACGAATACCATTACCGACGTGTGCTTCAAAGCCTGCAGGGATACGCGCTGGGTCTAAGAAGAAATCGACGCTTTCATCGGCGTGAATGATCGCGTTGGATAAAACAACAGGTAGTCGAGAGACATCCAAGCCACGAATGTTAAGCAACCAACAGATTGAATCGAGTTCAGTAAGAATAGCCGCATCAGCACCTTTTGCCTTGAGTATGCGTGCAATCTCATCGCGCTTGCTTGTACTTGACTGACCAACGGCGTCTGTTGCCATTAGGCGTACATCAGATACGATAGGTTCAGGGCGATCAGACCAAAGCTGATCTATTGGATTAGAAGAGAGTGCTGTTAGTTCCACTTTATCTGCGAGTTTTGCTTGTGTGCCTTTCAACCAAGCTGAGGTGTGCATGCGCGGATCGAATGCAACCTTACTGCCTTGCGGTAATGAATTGATGATCCAATCTAAAGCGGGTTCTTCAATAAGGTGGCGATATTCAAACAACTCTGCTGGTACCTGCTTACGAACCTGAACGGTATAGCGACCATCAACAAATATAGCAGCCTTCTCACGAGTGATAACCGCTGTACCTGCAGAACCAGTGAAGCCGGTTAACCAATGCAGTCGCTCGTTATGAGCTGGAACGTATTCTCCTAGATATTCGTCTTCGTGTGGAATGATCACGGCATCTAAGTGGTTTGATTCAAGCCAAGATCGAACCGCAGCAACGCGTTCAGCAGTGGTATTGTGCATCTGTGTTTATCCTTATTGTTAGGGTCCTTATTAGCGCCCACAGTAGAGATACCTATGAGGGGACTAAGTCAATAAGCTAGCGCTTTTGTTCGTTTGCTGCAAATACTGAACGCCATTTTTATCTAAGGTGCAGGGTTTTTTCTTTTATGATATCTCGCAGCCAAGTTAATGCTGGGTCGTTTTCTCTGTCACGGTGCCAAAACAGAGTGTATGCCATCGGAGGGAATTCCATCGGTAAAGGGACCACCACTAGGTCAAGTTGTTTGGCAACAAGATAAGTAAAGTGGCTTGGTGCCGTAAATACAAAATCAGTATAAGTACACAAGCTTGCGGCGCTATTGAAGTCTGGTACCGAGATAGCGATATCACGTTGGTGCCCCATGTCTGCCAGTTTATAATCTAGCAACCAGCGGTCATTTCCATCGCACCTGACTTGCACATGCCGTTGTGCAAGGTAAGTACCTAAGTCCCATTTGCCAGTTAAGGCTGGGTGGTTACGTCTTAGTACACACATTTGCGCGTCACGATAGATCTCTTGCTCACAGATATCATCCGGTGGCTGCATGGTTAGCCTAGCATCGTTGATGTCTATGTCTTTTCCCGTTAGACCTATATCCAACTCACCAAGCTGTAGTTTTTTAAACGTTTGTTCTGACCAAGTGTGAGTGTTGATGTTAACTTTTGGGGCCTGCCTAAATATCGCAGGTAAAAAGTGAGGAAGAATCAGCGGGTAGACACTTTCTACAGCCGCAATATGAAAACTGTGGTCGCTGTTATTGGGAGTAAAAGTCTCTGGTTGGGTAAGTACATCAAGCTGGTTGATCAACGTTTCTAATCGAGGTTTGAGGAAAACCGCTTTTGGTGTTGGTCGTAGACCATGAGCACTGCGTGTGAAAAGGGGGTCATTAAATTGCTCACGAAGTTTTGCTAATGACTTACTCACCGCTGATTGGCTCAAGCACAAACGTTGTGCGGTGCGAGTGACACTCAGCTCTTCTATCAGTACCTGAAGACAAACTAATAAGTTTAGGTCGAGGCGTGACAGTTTTTCTATATTCATGTGAGTTTCCTATTTGGAATAATGCTAATGAGTATATGCCATTTTTGTTCATATCTTTAGTTGGTTATTATGCATCGAAATTAACTCATCCGGAGAATCTTGTGCCTTCTAACGCGCTTCCAACCCCTAGTAAACTGCAGGTTGCTTTATTGGCAATGTTGGTTCTATTTAGCCCTTTGGCTATTGATATCTATTTACCAGCTCTGCCACAAATTTCGACAGCGTTTCACGTGGAACATGCACTAGCACAAGATACGATAACTTGGTTTTTATTTGCCATGGGTGTCGGCCAACTGTTTGCTGGCCCTTTGGCTGATAAGTTAGGACGTCGAACCGTTGCATTGGGAGGTATTAGTATCTATGCATTGAGTGCTTGCTTGGCGTGGGCAGCTCAATCGATTGATATGATGCTAATAGCTCGGCTGCTACAAGGCTTAGGAGCTTGTGCGACTTCTGTAGCAGCCTTTGCAACGGTTCGCGATCTATTTGGCCCTCAGAGGAGTGGTCGAATGATCAGTTACCTTAATGGTGCGATCTGCTTTATTCCTGCGTTGGCTCCTATTCTTGGTGCTTGGCTTACTCAAGAGTTTGGTTGGCGCTCAAACTTCAGCTTTATGGCTGGCTTCGCCGTAGTCGTTGGCGGTGTTTTGTTTTTTCAGATGAAAGAGTCTAACCCCACCACAGAAAAGGTTGCGGTGTTCAAGCTTGAGCGTTACTGGTCGGTATTGAAAACACCATCGTTCATCTTCCATGCGACATTGTGTTTGATGGCGATGGCAGTCATTCTTGCTTATGTTACTTCTGCACCGGTTGTGCTGATGGAAAACCTAGGTTTGACGATGAATGAGTTTACCTTGTGGTTTGGTGTTAACGCGGTTATTAATATTGCGGCAGCCTTTACCGCTCCTAAGTTCATGGATCGTTTTGGTACTTACAGGGCGCTTATTGTTGGTATCTCAATGCTTGGCTTAGCGGGTGTGATTATGCTGGTGCTTGCAAATCAAGCCACGGCTATCGCGTTCATGCTACCGATCTTCTTATCGTCGGTAGGCTTTGCTTGGATTCTTGGTGCAGCGGCAGGCAAAGCTCTAGAACCTTTTGGTGACCGTGCGGGTACAGCTGCTGCGCTACTTGGCTTATTCCAAATGAGTGGTTCAGGACTTCTTGTGGGTACCATGCAACGTCTTGATTTAACATCACAGGTGATGATTGCGCTGCAAATGTTCCTGATTGTTCCAGCTTTGTTAGTGCTTGCGAGCAAAGCGGGTAGGTCGTGGCATACGACGTTTGCCAAGGCATAATTTACAAGGGTGACAAAATATACAAATGGCGGTTTTCGAAACCCTAAAACATGGTATATTTGTCACTCATTGAAACGTTAGTACCCAACGGAAAATACTGTAATGTCATTAACAACCTACGAAATGGCGCGCATCTTAGAACAAATGGAAGATGCACCTGAAAAGGTTATGTTTGGTAAACTGCTTAAAGAGCTAGGTAACCAAAGTGAAGAGCGTATTCGCAGTGCGGCAAAACAAGTTCCAATCGATACTTTGCGAGATATCATTTACCAATTTCAGCGTGTGATAGAGTCTCGTAAAGGTGAGCAGGTTCAGCTATTAGCAAAAGAGCTAGCCGAGCAAGGTATCTCTGCCGAAGATCTACAAGCTTTTCTAAGCAAATAATTTATCCCAGTCAAAAAAGAAGCCACTCTATTGAGTGGCTTTTTGCGTTCTCGAAGCATAAGTAAGTTTAAGGGCTATGCAAAAGCACTCTAGCCCCTGAACTGAGATTTCAACGTTCTATCAAGCGAGAATGGCCCTGCGCCCCATACGATAACGATAAGAATCATTAATCCCCAAAGCTGGTGATCGTAGAAGCCTTGTGCCCACAACACAGGGTAAGATACAACAGCAATGATATTGAAAACGAATAGCACCGCAGACATCGGTCGTGTTAATAAACCGATCGCTAAGAACACCGGTAAAATCAATTCAGCGGCAGTACCCATGTAAGCGGCTAATTCCCAAGGCAGTAGAGGTACCTGGTACTCCAACTCAAATAAGTAAAGGGTGCTATCCCAAGTCGCTATCTTGGTCAGGCCAGAATTAAAGAATACCCACGCCACCCATAGGCGACAAAATAGCAGTAGCACCGGAACAAAGAGTGCTTGTGATTTCTCAATCAAACTGTCGTATTGAGCCATCATGTTTGTGACTGTGTTGTTATCCATATTATGTCTCCAATTCGGCATTGATTGAAAAGCCTGAGATGACGTTAAGCGCCATGACAGTATTCAGATGTTGTAGTAATGAAGGGTCTATCGCTACGAGCGTTTGGCTTGATTGAAATTCGCGAAGTAGTTGATGGCATTCTTCACTCAAGTGATGACTCTCAATCTGAGAATTCTCCGCTCGAATTAACACCCCAAATTCAGGTTGGTTGATGTCTAGCCCATCGAGTTTTTGCTGATAGATAGCGTGTTCAAGCGCGATAATCGCATAGTTAGAATTAATGAGCGTTATTGAATCTTTGAGATGAAAGACTAAAGCGCCTTGTTGCTCTGGTGGCACATCAGCTAAACCAGTAAGAGGATGTTGGTCGGCTTTTGATTCTGAAACGCTTCTCATCAAGCTGTCTTTTTTCCACTCATACATAGCCAATTCGCAAAGGTAAGGTGCAGCCTCAATAACTGCAGGAAAGGCTTGTATGGTTTGTTCAAAGTGTTCACCGTAACCACTGACATCACCAGAGGTTGATGGATAACTTAAGACATGTTGACGAGCCATCTGTTGGAAGCACTCTTCACCAACCAGCATTTCAGTGAGAGGGTAGGTTGCAGCGAGTACTTCGCTCAAGCTAATCACAAAGTTATTGCGGTAAATCTGGATTCGCTGTTCATCGGTAAAATGGTCGCTCACTATGTCGCAATGCTCACCACTGTTTTGGTAGCGTAGGGCGTTAGCAAATTCCGATTGAACTTTTGCTAGGGAGTGGCTCATGATGCGCGACTCCTTTGAATGAACTTGTCGTGTTGATACAAGATGTCACTGGCTTTGGTTGCTTCAGCCAATAAAACTTGTGGTTCTGGGATATCTAGATCCCATTCAATCAAGGTGTGGCGCGAACCGTGTTGCTGTATCCATTGGGTGTACAGCTGCCACACTTCATCACAGACAGGTTTACTGTGGGTGTCTATCCAGATCTCACCTTGTTCGAGTTTCTTCTTCGTGAAACCTGCCAAGTGAATCTCTTCCACTTTGTCTGCCGGTATTCCACTTAGATACTCTTCACAGCTGAAGCCATGATTAAAAGATGAGACAAAAATATTATTGAAATCGAGCAGTAGGTGACACTCGGTGCGCTTCTGTACCTCGGCTAAAAATTCCCATTCTGGGATGGTTGAATGCTTGAAGGTAAGGTAGCTCGATGGGTTCTCAATCAACATCGGGCGTTGCAGGCTGTCTTGTATCTCGATGACATTGCGACAAAAGACCTCTAGCGCTTCTTCGGTATAAGGCAGCGGTAACAAGTCATTGAAGTAATGACCACCAGTCTGACTCCAGCTGAGATGATCAGAAACCAAGAAAGGTTCGATATCGTCAATTAGGGCTGTTAACTGAGACAGATGATGTGGGTTGATACGCTCAACAGAACCAAGAGACAGTCCTACACCGTGGCAACTGATGTTGTGGGCATTACGAATTTCTCTGAGTTGTTGGCGTTGCGGTGATTGAGCTAAAAAGTAGTTTTCGCTGTGAACCTCTAACCAATTCACTAAAGCTGGATTGTGGCTAAAGAAGTCCAAGTGCGGTGTTCTAAGGCCAACCCCTGCGTTGGGGTGAAGAGTTTGAGTCACAACGGTTCTCCTAATGGAAAGTGGAGGTGAGCTGAATATCAGCCCACCATACTAAGCAGCTCAATTATGATGGTTGAGTACTACCACCCGATAATTTGCCACACAGTCCTTTAGGAACGACTACGAATGCATCGGATTGGTTGTCTTCTTTTGCTGTGCCTGCACACGAACTTGTTTTGGTTGCACAATCATTTTGGCCAGCTTTTGCCACGCCGTAGCATTTTTCTTTTGCTGCTGCTTCCGCAGGTGCTGATGTAAGAACGGCACCGCCGAACGCGAGTACACTTGTGATGGCAGCTGTAACAGCAAGATTAGAACTTTTCATAGTCATTCCCTCTAAATTTAATATTATTTACGCATCGCAGGTTAATGAATTGTTAACGTGCTTACCTAAGAAGATAGGCATAACTTGGAAATAATTTCACTACATTACAGAATTTATCGATGTTAGTTGTACGTCTACATTTAAGTTGTTGATTTTATTTTGTTAAATTTTGGATGTTTTTTCTTCTTATTCCCCTAAACGCAGCTGAGTGTTTAGGTTATAATCAACTTTTATGTATAAATACCCAGTAGTGAGCATATCCAATGATAGATCCTTCGCTTTTACTCGATGGCCTAAACGACAAACAACGTGAGGCGGTCGCAGCACCTTTAGAAAATCTACTTATTCTGGCAGGTGCTGGTAGTGGTAAAACGCGAGTGTTGGTGCATCGTATCGCTTGGCTGCAAAGCGTAGAGCAAGCCTCACCGTTTTCTATCATGTCAGTAACCTTCACCAACAAAGCGGCAGCAGAGATGCGTGGCCGTATTGAAGAGTTGATGATGGGTAGTTCGTCAGGCATGTGGAACGGCACCTTCCACGGTATTTGCCACCGCATCCTTCGTGCTCACTACTTAGATGCAAAGCTGCCAGAAGATTTCCAAATCATTGATTCTGATGATCAGGTTCGTTTGCTACGCCGCTTAATCAAAGCGCAAAACCTTGATGAAAAGCAGTGGCCTGCTAAGCAAGCTTCTTGGTGGATTAATGGCAAGAAAGACGAGGGATTACGCCCAAATCACATCGACGCCTACCATGATCCAATCACTCAAACGTGGTTAAAAATTTACTCTGCTTACCAAGAAGCATGTGATCGTGCTGGTCTGGTCGACTTTGCGGAAATCTTGTTGAGATCGCATGAACTATTACGCGATAAGAAGCACATCCGAGAGCACTATCAAGCTCGCTTCAAGCACATTCTTGTCGACGAATTCCAAGATACCAACAACATCCAATATGCTTGGCTGCGTATGATGGCAGGCCCAGATTGTCGCGTGATGATCGTAGGCGATGACGACCAATCTATCTATGGCTGGCGTGGTGCGAAGATCGAAAATATTCAGAAGTTCTTGGATGAATTCCCAGGAGCTTCGACGGTTCGACTCGAACAGAACTACCGTTCAACCAAAACCATTCTGCAGGCATCGAACGAACTTATCTCGAACAACACCGAACGTATGGGTAAAGAGTTGTGGACCGATGGAAACGATGGCGAGCCAATCTCAGTTTACTCGGCTTATAATGAGCTAGATGAAGCGCGTTTCACGGTTAGCAAGATCAAAGAGTGGCAAGAGAAAGGCGGCGCGCTAGAAGATACCGCAATGCTTTATCGTAATAACGCCCAATCGCGTGTTCTTGAAGAAGCGCTTATTCAAGGTGGCCTGCCTTACCGAATCTACGGTGGCATGCGATTCTTCGAGCGTCAAGAAATCAGGGACGCGTTGAGCTACATGCGGTTAATGAGCAACCGCAGTAATGATGCGGCGTTTGAACGTGTCGTCAATACGCCAACGCGTGGCTTAGGCGATAAAACGTTAGAGACGATTCGTCTCGCAGCTCGTGATCGTGGTGCAACCATGTGGGAAGCAAGTGTTGCTTTGATCGAAGAGCAAGTGCTACCCGGTCGTGCTGCGGGTGCATTGAGTCGTTTTATTGAGCTGATTAATGCGCTTGAAGATGACACGCTAGAACTTAGCCTGCATGAACAAACCGACCACGTGATTAAATCGTCGGGTCTGTTTGCGATGTACGAGCAAGAGAAGGGTGAGAAGTCTAAGGCTCGTATTGAGAACTTGGAAGAATTGGTAACGGCGACGCGTCAATTTGAAAAGCCGGAAGAAGCGGATGAGATGAGCATGCTTAATGCTTTCTTGACTCATGCAGCTTTGGAAGCGGGTGAAGGTCAGGCTGATGAGTTTGATGATGCGGTTCAGCTAATGACTCTACACAGTGCCAAAGGCCTAGAGTTCCCAATGGTATTCATGGTGGGTGTCGAAGAAGGCATGTTCCCAAGCCAGATGTCAGCGGAAGAAGCAGGGCGTTTAGAAGAAGAACGTCGCCTGTGTTACGTAGGCATGACTCGTGCGATGGAGAAGCTGTACATCACCTACGCAGAGATGCGTCGTTTGTACGGACAAGACAAATACCACAAACCATCCCGCTTTATTCGTGAGCTACCTGAGACCTGTCTGGATGAAGTGCGTATGAAAGCGCAAGTGAGCCGTCCTGCAAGCAGCGGTCGCTTTAGCCAAACTGCCGTGAAAGAGAATTTCAACGAAACAGGCTTTAGCTTGGGCTCTCGCGTGAAGCACCCTAAGTTTGGTGAAGGTACCATCATTAACTTCGAGGGAAGTGGCCCGCAAAGCCGAGTTCAAGTCGCGTTTAATGGTGAAGGCATCAAGTGGTTGGTGACGGCTTACGCTCGTTTAGAGCAGCTTTAATCTGCTACTTCAGCATTTAGAAAGCAGTGTGGTCTTTAAAAACCGTTCAGCATTTAAAGTAACCCGCATTAAAAACAGAAAGAGCAGCCAATGGCTGCTCTTTTTATTGCTCGGAACCAGTCTAAATCGGCTGAATCGAGCTTAAGGCATTTCTGCCTAGAAAGGATGCTTACAGTGCTGCAAGTGCCGCTTCGTAGTTTGGTTCTTCAGTGATCTCGGCAACCAACTCGCTGTGTGTTACCACACCTTTTTCATCAACAACGACAACGGCACGTGTTGTTAGGCCTGATAGTGGGCCTTCAGCAATCGCTACGCCGTAGTCTGATGCGAACGCAGGCGAGCGGAAAGTCGAAGCGTGTTGAACGCCTTCAATGCCTTCTAGTTCGCAGAAGCGACCCGCAGCAAACGGTAGGTCAGCAGAAATACAAACCACAACCGTGTTCTCAAGCTCCGCTGCTTTTGCGTTGAACGTACGTACGCTCGTCGCACAAGTTGCTGTGTCGATGCTTGGGAAGATGTTTAGAACCACTTTCTTGCCTTCAAGAGAAGCAAGAGTCAGTTCAGAAAGATCGCCCGCAGTCAGTGCAAAGCTTGGTGCCTTTTCGCCTGTTTGTGGGAATGTGCCTGTTAGGGGAACAGCTGCACCTTTGAAGGTAACGTGTGACATAGATTGTCCTTAATTTAATTATGGTTATGAAACTAATTGATGCTAGTGAGACTTACGTTACTCTGAAGTGGTTAAGAAGTGAATGCTTTAAATGTCAGAATTATAATTAAACGTATTTTTATGTTCGGTTGGCCGTTAGATTGAGTTGGCCAATTGAAAAGCAATAAACAGCGGTATAGATAAAGAAAAACCCCGAGAGCTTGCGCTCATCGGGGTCTATAGTCTTACTCGCAGCAATCCGGCTACTAAGTGTGCTCCATGCATCAAATCCATGATAGTGTGCTGTCATCCTTCAGCGTATTCCTTTCATCGCCTTCCTAGCGGTGTCCTTGATCTTATCCTGATCTGCCAACATTCCTCGTTAGCGCGCGTCACTTGTTCCTTGAGCGGTGTCCTTTACATCATCCTGATGTTCAGTCCTTTCCTCGTCCAGAGGTGTCCATTGTCTTCCTTAGTAGTAACCATCCTAGTTACTATTGCGTCCATTCAATGTCCATTTCGCTATCCATGCCGATTATTCATCCTGAGTAATCGAATCTTCATCCTGAAGATAACCAAGTCCGTGGTATTTCCTGTTCCGTGTCAGCATCCTTCCGACACCTTTAATATTACCCATTCCTTACCTATCGGCAATGGGGCTCCAGCTAATTTCTAGATAATTATTTGAATGATAAATATACATTATGTTTGTTTTCAAGTGCTTGTGATTAACGTCTACCTATTTTCTCCATTAAATATCGATATATGCTCACTGTCTTGTAAGAGATCTCGCACAAGACAGTGGGTAAAAAGGGAGTGTTTTCCGTTATTGGCCGATAGCGGCACCTTCACGGCGAGGGTCTGCAGCACCTTCTAGGCCATCTTTTGTGATGCGAATGGCGTGTAAACCCGAGTTAAGATCGCGAATATTGACCTCAAATCCCATCTTTTCCAGCTCAGGTTTGAAGTTTTCCGCCGATGTTCCTTTTTCCAAATCTAGGGTGCCGAAACGGTTTAGGAAGTGCGGTTGGTTGATCGCTTGTTGAATATCCATGTCCCATTGGGTATAGGCAATGATGGCTTGTGCTACATAACCTATGATACGGCTACCACCCGGAGAACCAATCGCCATGTAAGGTTTATCGTCTTGCATGATGATGGTTGGAGCCATCGAAGAGCGCGGACGCTTACCCGGTTCAAGTCGGTTGGCGATGGGTTTGCCATCGTTATGGGTCTTGAATGAGAAATCCGTTAGTTCGTTGTTGAGCAGGAAGCCTCTCACCATCAAGCGTGAGCCGAATGCATTCTCAATGGTGGTGGTCATCGATACGACATTGCCATCTCTATCGACAATATTGAAGTGGCTAGTGGACGGTAATTCAATAGAAACATCTTGGCTTTGCAGCATTGCGTGATCCCACGGCGGGGTGCCTGATGGCGCACTGTCTAATGCCTTACCTGCAGTAATTAACTGGGCTCGCTCCTGTAAATAGTCAGTATTCACTAACCCTTGGGTTGGCATTGGCACGTAATCTTGGTCTGCCATGTACATGCCTCTGTCAGCAAAGGCTAGGCGAGAAGCGTCCGCTAACACTTGCCAAGATTTCGCGTCGTTTGGCCCCCATGATTTCATATCAAACTGCTCGGTCATTGCTAAGATCTGCCCAACGGTTAACGCACCAGAGCTTGGTGGCCCCATCCCACATACATCGTAACTCTCATAAGCGGAACAAACGGGTTCACGTTGCTTGATGGAATACGCATCGAAGTCTTTCTGTGCTAGTACGCCGGGGTTACCTTTTGCTGTTTGTACTGTGTTGATAATGTCAGCAGAAATCTCACCTTGATAGAAAGCCTTAGCTCCATCCTTTGAGATAGCGTTTAACGTGGCGGCGTATTCTGGGTTCTTAAGTTGCGTGCCAGCGGCTTTTGGGCTGCCATCGGCATTAAAGAAGTAGGCTTTGGTAGTGGTAAAGCGGCTTAGACGCTGTTGGTCATTTTCGATCAAGGTGGCTAAACGTGGGCTGATGGTAAAACCTTTTTCAGCCAGTTGTGCGATAGGTTTGATCAGTGATGCCCACTCTAACTTGCCGTATTTCTGGTGAGTATCCCACAGTAATTGCACCGTGCCTGGCGTCGCTACGGAGCGACCGCCAACAACAGCATCATAAAACTTAAGCGGTTGGCCGTTTTCGTCTTGGAATAGACGTGGTGTGGCATCAAGAGGTGCAGTTTCGCGGCCATCGTAGGTTTTGAGTTGCTTGTCCTTGCTATCAAAATAAACAAGGAATGCACCACCGCCAATACCTGATGACTGCGGTTCTACTAAGCCAAGCATCAGTTGCACGGCAACCATGGCATCAATGGCGTTACCACCACGAGCAAGTACATCGGCACCCGCTTGGGCCGCCAGTGGGTTGGCCGCAGTGACCATCCAATCGTTGGCTTTAACGAGCTGTTTGGTTTCTAAACCACTACTTTGTTCTGGAGCGACGGAATCGGCAGCTTGATTTGCCCAACTGACGTGAGAGGCAAAAAGTAGGGTAGAAGTGGCGAGGGTTGTTAGTTTTGTTTTCCACTGCATGATCTTCTCCTTTTAATATGCAGAGCTAGATTGGCAGTGGAAAGATAAGATAGCCAGTGCGTTGTTAACGAATTGTAATATTGATTCGAGTTTAAGCGATCAAACCAGACAGCGACCGCCAAAGAATACTCAGGCCAATGATGCTAAATACCACACCACATAATCCGTCGATGTACACAGTTGCTTCGCTGAGCTTCTTTTGCAGCACTTTAGTAGAAAGCATCCACGCCAATAGTGAAAACCAAAATAGCGATAAGCCAAATAGGATCACGAGCGCAATCCCTTTGCCAGACTGCGACATATCCGCAGGGACTAAGCTCGACATTAAGCTGATGAAGAACACTAAGGCCTTTGGGTTAAGGATATTAGTAGCAAAGCCCTTCGAGAAGGCTTCTCTTTTATTTACGATAACCAGATCTTTGGTTTTTGTCTCTACCGCTTGGTCGTCACTCTGCTGAACGATGTTCCAAGTGGCTCTAAGGGCACCAAAACCTAAGTAAAGTAAGTAACTACCACCTGCCAACTGGATCATGGCAAACAGAGTCGGTTGCTGGTGGACGAGGTAGCTAATTCCCGTCAGGCTAAATAATGAATGCAGTAGGATCCCGCAAGATAGTCCAAGCGCAATGTACAAACCGGTTTGGCGTCCATGACGTGTCGCGTTTTGCACAACTAAAGCCAGATCAGGGCCGGGGCTCATCAAAGCAATAAAGTGGATAGAGGCTAGGGTGACTAAGATGGTGACTTCGTTCATATCGGGTCCAATAATTCGGTTGTTCTGTTGGGTTTCGTTGAGATCAGCTTACCGCTATTTTCGATCACTCAATTGTAAATTATCAACGCTTAGTTAATTTTCGAGGGAGAAACGCCGAATGCTGTCTTAAATGCCTTTGAGAAATGGGCTTGATCGTAAAATCCAACTTGATGAGCCACCTCGGTGCCGCTAACACCAGACTTAATCAGTCGCATGCCTTGTTCCATTCGTAAACGACTTAGCCACGCGTAGGGAGTTATGCCCATCTTATTTTTAAAATGACGCTGGAATTGAGTGGTGGTTAAGTCGCACAGGTCAGACAGTTGTTCTAATCGAACGGGCTGGTCAAGATTTGCCATTAAATATTCTTTCAAGGTATGGATAGATTGGATGCCTAATTGAACTTGGCTTTTTGATCCAAATTTCACATAGCGATCAACAATGGTTGAGAAACCTTCATAAGGGAGGCAGTCTTGAGCGAGCTGGCTGATGTTTTGATTGATTAGCAGAGCATGTAAGTTACACAATTGTAAAAAAGTCGCCTGATCGGAGAGGATCAATTCAGAAAAGCTTAAAGTGTGACCATGTTCCCTCTGATCGGCAAGATCGCTTAGCCATTGTGGGGAGACAGAAAAAACACTGACTTGATAACCAGATTCTAACTCGGAATGGCCGTCATGTAGCTCATCTGGTGGCATCATCACCACTTGCCCAGCGCCTGCGTGGTAGCTGGTGCCCTTGTAGACAAACTTTTGTTGACCTTGGGTGATTAAGCCGATGTGAAAGTCCAAATGATAGTGACGCTGAAAGGCAAACTCTTGGTATTGAGCTCGGATCAGGCTGATATCTTGGCTGGGTGTTGAGTAATAGTGGACTTTATCCATGGTACAAAAAAGCTTGGTCAAATTGTCATCAATTCAACCAAGCTTATCTTTGTAATGAGCCATTGTCTTGTAAAAAACGATCAGTACTACTGTTTCACGAGTTTATTCTGCTTGTTGTTACGCAGTCCATCAAAGCTGAAAATGACGAGAGCTCCCCAAATAAAGGCAAAGGTAATCGCTTTGTCACTAGTAAACGCTTCTCCATAAATCAGTACCGCTAACAAGAACATCAAGCTTGGGCCAATGTATTGGAAGAAGCCGAGTGTCGACAGTTTCAACCGTGTTGCAGCGCCGGTAAAGCACAGTAATGGAATTGTCGTAATCACGCCTGCAGCAACCAGTAAAAGGTTGAGCTGTATAGGGTTTGCTGAGAGGTCTGAAGTTGGACTATCGACAATAAACAATAAGTAAGTCGCTGCGAGAGGTAGCATGACCAAGGTTTCGATGAACAAGCCGGTTTGCGCTTCTAAGCTGACTTTTTTACGTAGCAATCCATAAAACCCAAAACTGAATGCCAGCGCTATCGCTACGATTGGTACAGATCCAAACGCAATCAATTGGACTAATACGCCAATTGCAGCCAGTGCAACCGCAAACCATTGTAGTTTACGTAAGCGTTCGCCAAGGAAGATCATCCCGAGTAACACGTTAATCAGCGGATTGATGTAATACCCCAAGCTGGCATCGAGCATGTGATTGGAGTTAATCGCCCAGATAAAGATCAGCCAATTTGCGCCCACCAAGGTAGAAGTCACTACCAAATAGAGCATTTTTGGTTTTGAGGTCAAGGTATCACGCACCTTACGCCAACTGCGGCTAATGTGTAATAGGAAAGCGAGTAGGAAAAAAGACCATACTACACGGTGGCTAAGGATCTCCAGTGGGGATACGTCACTTAACGATTTGAAATATATAGGGGCGATACCCCACATAGTGTAAGCGCCAATGGCAAGCAACACTCCTTGTCGAGTGCGTTGTTGTTCTTCTGATGTCATACAACTTTCTCTAGCACTGGGTGCTTATTAATAAGATTTATAAGAGAGTTGGCTAGTATAGGAGCGTTAACATTTTTCACCTAGCAATTTGCGGTTTAATTCACCAGCGTTCCCCTCTACAATGTGCGCCTTGCTTGCTAACGATGCTCGCTGATTTCATACCTCGATTAGGAACCATAATGACCGCCACTCTGATTGCTGAGCAAATACCGACTCCCGCGAATGATGCGCAAAACATCTTACAAGATGTGTTTGGCTATCAAAGCTTTCGCGATGGTCAGCAAGAGGTCATCGATCTGGCCGTTGAAGGCCAAGACAGCCTGGTGATTATGCCTACTGGTGGCGGTAAGTCCCTGTGTTATCAGATTCCTGCTTTGGTTCGTGAAGGGCTCACTCTGGTTATCTCACCACTGATCTCGCTGATGAAAGACCAAGTTGACCAATTGAAGGCCAATGGTGTCGCGGCAGAGTGCATTAACTCTTCAATGCCACGTGACCAACTATTGAGCGTGTTCAACCGCATGAACTCAGGCCAATTGAAGATGGTTTACGCTTCGCCAGAACGTGTGTTGATGCGAGACTTCATCGAGCGCCTACAAGGTTTATCGCTTTCGATGATTGCGGTGGATGAGGCGCACTGCATTTCTCAATGGGGACATGACTTCCGCCCGGAATACGCCTCATTAGGCCAACTGAAACAATATTTCCCGCACGTGCCTTATATGGCGCTGACGGCAACCGCTGATGACGCAACGCGCAAAGATATTATTTCGCGTTTGCAGCTGGTGGAGCCACACACTTATTTAGGCAGCTTCGATCGTCCTAACATCCGTTATAACTTAGTTGAGAAGCATAAACCCGTGTCTCAAGTGGTTCGCTACCTAGAAACACAGAAAGGCAATTGCGGCATCATCTATTGTGGTAGTCGTAAGAAAGTGGAGATGGTGACTGAGAAGCTGTGTAATAACGGTCTTCGTGCTGCGGGTTATCACGCTGGCATGGACACCGACGAGCGTGCTTACGTTCAAGAAGCCTTCCAACGTGATGATATTCAGATCGTTGTCGCGACTGTGGCCTTTGGTATGGGGATCAACAAACCCAACGTACGTTTTGTGGTCCACTTTGATATACCTCGCAATATCGAATCTTACTACCAAGAGACTGGCCGTGCTGGTCGTGATGGTTTGCCTGCTGAAGCAATGATGCTGTTTGATCCTGCTGATATGGGTTGGCTACGTCGTATGCTTGATGAAAAAGAAGAAGGCCCGCAAAAACAAGTAGAGATGCACAAACTGAACGCAATGAGTGCCTTTGCCGAAGCGCAAACCTGTCGTCGTCAGGTTTTGTTGAACTACTTTGGCGAATATCGAGAGAAGCAATGCGGCAACTGCGATATCTGCCTCGACCCGCCAAAACACTTTGATGCGACCCAAGAGGCGCAGAAGGCGTTGTCTTGTGTGTATCGTGTTAATCAGTCGTTTGGTATGGGTTATGTGGTGGAAGTGATGCGCGGCATGCAGAACATCCGTGTCCGCGATAATGGTCACGATAAGCTGTCTACTTACGGTATTGGCCGCGATCACAGCCACGACTACTGGATCAGTATCTTCCGTCAGTTAATTCACAAAGGTTTGCTGTTCCAGAACATCACTCGTAACTCGACTTTACAGCTAACGGAAGAGGCGCGTCCGTTACTGCGCGGTGAGATGTCTTTAGAGCTTGCTGTTCCTCGTTTAGATACAGCGGTGCGCAGTGCTAAGTCCGATAAGCTAAGTAGCAAGAACTATGATAAGAAGTTGTTTGCCAAACTGCGTAAGCTGCGTAAGTCAATTGCTGATGAAGATGGCTTACCACCTTATGTGGTATTCAGTGATGCGACCCTGATTGATATGGCCGAAGTACTGCCGACCTCATACGGTGAGATGCTGGCAGTAAACGGTGTTGGTCAACGTAAACTCGATAAGTACGCAGACCCATTCTTAGATTTGATTCAAGAACACATCACGACACACGGCTAATTTGTAGAAGCGTTTAACCTATAAAACGATTAGCGCACAGAAAAAGAATAAGGTTGATAGGGACATGACTACACAAACAGAATTTGGCTTAAGAGAGTATTTGGCTGAGGAAGGGCGCTTATTAATTACGTCTCCAAGTTTTGATTTTGATTCTTACGAAGTATTAGGTGAAAGACTGGTGGCGTTGCTGTCAGCGTCTGTTGTTGAAAAACAATGGGACGCCGATATGCACTCTTGGTTGATTGACTTTGAAGATTGTCGAATGTTTTTAAAGTCTGAGCATTACAGCGAATCAATTTGGTTTGAGTCGTTAAACGCAGAAGAAAGCCGAGAAGAGTTTGATTATCTCGCGACGCTTTTCAAGCGCGGTTTCTAACTTTTAGCGTGGGTTCTCAACGTAGCTTTTAAACCTGGCTTTTAAAACTTAGCTTCTAACGCCATTCACCAATAAAAGTGAGGATAAACGTTTGCGTCTGTTCTCACCGTTGCAGCCAATATTGATTAATGTATAATCGCCCGCCGCTCAATAGAGCAAATTATAGAAACATTTTTAATTCATATTATTGGTAAGAGCTTTCTTAGTTTATTCGAAGAAATGACTCGATTTGGGTTCCCTCACCCCCAAACCAAACTAAAAAGGTACAGCATGAGTAACTTTACCCCTGCGCAACAGCGCAAAGCCCTAGCACTATTAGTTTTGTTCCATTTGGTGATTATTGCGTCAAGCAACTATCTGGTTCAGCTACCTTTTACCGTCTTCGGTATGCACACCACTTGGGGCGCTTTCACTTTCCCGTTTATCTTCCTAGCGACCGATCTGACCGTACGTATTTTTGGCGCGCAGCTTGCCCGTAAAATCATTTTCTTAGTGATGCTACCTGCACTGGCCGTTTCTTATTTCTTGTCTGTGGTGTTCTTTGAAGGTTCATTCCAAGGCTTTAGTCAACTAGGTGAGTTCAACTTGTTTGTTGCACGTATCGCTGTAGCGAGCTTTATGGCTTACCTGCTTGGCCAGATCTTAGATGTGCATGTTTTCAACCGCTTACGCCAAATGAAGCAATGGTGGGTTGCGCCAACGTGTTCAACGCTATTCGGCAATGCCATTGATACCATCGCGTTCTTTGCGATTGCTTTCTACCAAAGCCCTGATCCATTTATGGCAGAGCACTGGACTGAAATTGCGTTGGTCGACTACGGGTTCAAACTTATTATCAGCCTAGGCTTGTTTGTTCCAATGTACGGTGTGCTTCTAAACTACATTGTTAGGAAGTTAACCGCCGTAAATCCTGATTTTAAAGCGACGGGTATTAATGCATAAGCTTTCGGCTGGTGATGCATTGCGTTGTTAATACAGTGATAAGAAAAAGCCCAAGTTTGAAAATGAACTTGGGCTTTTTTAATTTTTGGCATCAGATAAGAATATCAGGTGCTTTCAATCGTCAGTGGCCAGCCAATGTCTGTTTGCCTATTAGACTCGCTCTCTAGCTCTGCTGCAGTCAATGGATTGTCTACGAGCCATTGCTTGGACAGATTAAGTGTTAGCTTGTCATCTTCTGCTATTAATTTTACTTGAGGCACAAGGTCAGGATTACGGCGATGGGTTAGTAAAATGGCTAAACGTAGAATGCGTAAAATACGTTTGCTGCTAGTGCCTGACACTGCATGTTGCTCTGGTAACGAAGTCAACTGTTCACGATAGCGGCGTGTTAACTCACCGAGGTAGTGTTTTTGCGCTCGTGTAAAACCAGGTAAATCCAAGTTTTGTAGTAAGTATGCACTGTGCTCGCCGCCCTTTTTGAAATCGATGGTTAAACCAATTTCATGCAGTTTGGCTGCGGTTTGTAGTAGGACGCTTGCTTGAGGTTCTGGAACCCATGTTTCAGCACCTGCTTGTTCAAACAAAGATTGTGCTAGTGAGGCGACTTGCTCACCGTAGGTCACATCCATTTGGTAGCGAGACTGAATACTCGTAACTGTGCGAGCTCGAATGTCTTTTTGGCGTAATTCGTCAACCATCTCGTAGGCTAAGCCTTCACGGAGCGCACCGCCCGCGAGAGTCATTGATTCAATCTCAAGCAGCTCAAAGATAGCAATTAGAATAGATAGGCCGCTTGGAAACACTAAAGCGCGCTCAAGAGTTAACCCTTCTATTTCTAGCTCTTCTAAACGCTCAGTAATCATGGCTTGTTTCTGTAGGCGCTTAAGTTTGGCATGAGTAATCACTTCATCCATGCCTTGCGCTAACATGATTTCTTGTAGTGCTTGAACGGTACCACTGGCGCCCACGCACACATCCCATCCGATATCCATATAGCTATCTAGGATAGGCCTCAACGTAGACTTAGCGGCTTCAATAGCATTATTGAAGTTAGTTGCAGTAAGTTGACGATCTTTAAAGTGTCGCTCAAGCCAGGTAACACAACCCATTTTGAGGCTCGTTAAGGCTTTAGATGAGAAACCTTCACCAATGATCATCTCGGTACTCGCACCACCAATATCAACCACTAAGCGGCGGCCGCTGCCTCCAGAAGTATGTGCGACGCCTTTATAGATGGTCGCAGCTTCTTCTTCACCGGAGATAACATTGATGTCGTAGCCAAGTATCTGGTTGGCTTTTTCTAGAAAGGTATCCACATTGGTTGCAGTACGTAAGGTCGCGGTACCGACAATGCGGATATTTTCTTGAGGAATGTCTTGCAGTCGCTCTGCAAAGAGACTCAAACAGCCCCAGCCTCGCTGCATCGCTTCTAAGCTAAGCGCATTATTTTCATCTAAGCCTGCAGCTAAGCGAACTTTACGCTTAATCTTAGCCATGGTTTGAACGCTGCCATCGATATGACGTACAACGAGCATATGAAAACTGTTCGACCCGAGGTCGATTGCAGCGTAAAGCGGGGGTGACACTGTTTGACTCATAAGCGACTAAGCTTCCTTGTTATTACGCGGTTGGCGTGGGCGACGGTTCTGGTTTGGTTTACGGTTACCGTTGCGTGGGCCATTATTGTTTGAGCGGCGTTGTTGCGGGTTACGTGTACGTAAACGCAATGGTGCTGGTAGATCTTCAAGTAGTGCAGAAGCATCGTAGTCAGACATTGGGATAGCGTGTTCAATGTATTCTTCGATTGGCGGTAAGTTGATTGCGTAATCTTCACAAGCAAAGCTGATAGAGTGACCGCTTTCACCAGCACGACCTGTACGGCCAATACGGTGAACGTAATCTTCACAATCATCAGGTAGGTCGAAGTTGAATACGTGTGTTACTTGAGGAATGTGTAGGCCACGTGCTGCAACATCCGTTGCTACAAGCAGGTCAACATCGCCTTTAGTAAATTGCTCAAGAATCTTTTCGCGTTTCTTCTGAGGAACATCACCCGTTAGCAAACCAACACGGTGACCATCGGCAGCCAAGTGGCCCCAAACTGATTCACATTTGTGTTTAGTGTTAGCGAAGATGATTGCGCGATCTGGCCACTCTTCTTCGATTAACGTTTGTAGAAGAGCCATTTTGTGTTCGTTAGAAGGGTAGAAAAGCTCTTCTTGAATACGGTGACCAGTCTTACGCTCAGGCTCAACAACGACATGCTCTGGGTTGTGCATGTGTTCGAAGGCAAGTTCTTGTACGCGGTAAGACAGCGTCGCAGAGAACAGCATGTTCAGGCGATCTTTTGGCTCAGGCATACGGCGAAACAAGAAGCGAATGTCTTTAATAAAGCCCAAATCGAACATGCGATCCGCTTCGTCAAGAACAACGGCTTGAATGTGGTTAAGGTTAAATACCTTTTGCTTGTAGAAGTCGATGATACGGCCAGTAGTACCAATTAAGATATCTGCGCCTTCTTCGATTTTACCTAGCTGTTTGTCGTAGCTTTCGCCACCGTAAGCCAGTGCGGCCTTGATACCCGTGCTTGCCACTAGAGAGTCAGCATCATTGTAGATCTGAATCGCGAGTTCACGCGTAGGAGCCATAATAATCGCACGCGGCTGGTTAGGCTTACGCCCTTCATGCTCAGGTGTTTTTAGTAGGTGGTTAAAAGTAGCAGTAAGAAACGCAAGCGTTTTACCAGTGCCCGTTTGGGCCTGGCCTGCAATGTCTTGGCCGGTGAGCAGTACCGGGAGCGCCAAGGCTTGGATAGGAGTACAGTAATCGAACCCTTTTTTTTCCAATCCTTCAATGACTTGCGGAAGTAAATCCAAGTCGGCGAACTTTTGCTCTGTGATATGCGTCTTTTTCATTGCTATAGAATATCAGCTTAAGCTTGCAATACGAAAGTAAATACATTCCAATAGGGCATCTATTTACTGGTTATCATCCAACCAGTTCTAAAAAATACATTGGAGTGGAAGATGAGTGATAAGATTTTGCAGCTAACTGATGACGGTTTTGATAACGATGTGATCAACGCTGCAGGCCCGGTTCTTGTTGATTTTTGGGCTGAATGGTGTGGTCCTTGTAAGATGATTGCGCCGATTCTTGATGAAATCGCAGACGAGTACGAAGGCAAGCTCACTATCGGTAAATTAAATATCGACCAAAACGCAGGTACTCCACCAAAATTTGGTATTCGCGGTATTCCAACGCTACTTCTTTTCAAAGATGGTGGCGTAGCAGCAACTAAAGTTGGTGCACTGTCTAAAACTCAACTTAAAGAGTTCCTAGACGCTAACCTATAATTAGGTGAGCATTTGAAAAGAAACCGCGCAGTTAACAAATGCGCGGTTTTGTTTTTTCTAAGCTATGGACTAGTCTTAGTTTTAGTGCTAATTTATCGCACGTTAATTGAACGAATTTCTCTTCTTGGTCGATCCTGCGTGACCAAATCCTTCTTAACTTAAGAAAACAGATCCTATTTTGACTAAACAAACTTCCACCACTATGAATCTTACTGAACTGAAGAACAGACCTGTGTCTGAACTTGTTAAACTTAGCGAAAGTCTAGGTCTTGAAAATCAAGCTCGCTTAAGAAAACAAGACATTATCTTCTCCATCCTTAAAGCGCACGCAAAAAGTGGTGAAGACATCTTTGGTGATGGTGTTCTAGAAATTCTTCAAGACGGCTTTGGTTTCCTGCGTAGCGGCGATAGCTCATACCTTGCTGGGCCAGATGATATTTATGTATCACCAAGCCAGATTCGTCGTTTTAACCTTCGCACTGGTGACTCGATTGGCGGCAAAATCCGTCCACCTAAAGATGGCGAGCGTTACTTTGCACTACTTAAAGTAAACACGGTTAACTACGACAAGCCAGACAACGCACGTAACAAAATCCTTTTTGAAAACCTTACTCCTCTTCATGCCAACGAACGTATGGTGATGGAAGCAGGTAATGGCGCGACTGAAGATATCACAGCCCGAATCCTTGACCTTGCTTCGCCAATTGGTAAAGGCCAGCGTGGTCTGATTGTTGCTCCGCCTAAAGCGGGTAAAACAATGCTGCTGCAAAATATTGCTCAAAGCATTGCTCGTAACCATCCTGAGTGTGAACTCATGGTTCTACTTATCGATGAGCGTCCAGAAGAAGTAACAGAAATGCAGCGCCTAGTTAAAGGCGAAGTAATCGCATCGACGTTTGATGAACCAGCATCTCGCCACGTACAAGTAGCAGAAATGGTAATCGAGAAGGCGAAGCGTCTTGTTGAACACAAGAAAGACGTAGTTATTCTTCTGGATTCTATTACTCGTCTAGCTCGTGCTTACAACACTGTGATTCCTTCATCAGGTAAAGTGCTTACTGGTGGTGTTGATGCGAATGCTCTACATCGTCCAAAGCGTTTCTTCGGTGCGGCACGTAATGTCGAAGAAGGCGGTAGCTTAACGATCATCGCAACCGCACTGGTTGATACTGGTTCTAAGATGGATGAAGTTATCTACGAAGAATTCAAAGGTACAGGTAACATGGAACTGCACCTTAACCGTAAGATTGCTGAAAAGCGTGTATTCCCAGCGATTGACTTCAACCGCTCTGGTACTCGTCGTGAAGAGCTTCTTACGAAGAACGATGAACTACAGAAGATGTGGATCCTGCGTAAGATTGTTCACCCAATGGGCGAAATCGACGCAATGGAATTCCTTATCGACAAGCTAGCAATGACTAAAACGAATGATGAGTTCTTTGACGCAATGCGTCGTCAGTAGTTTTGACTGGTTTATAGTTATTAAAAAGCGCTGCCTTCGGGTGGCGCTTTTTATTTGCATTTTGTAGCGACAGCTTGCAGAATGACCAAAAGTGTTACAAGGAAGTTAAAATGCAACATGGACTGTTGTCATCATTACTCCTGTCTACTTCACTGTTATTTTCCCCGGTTGGTATGAGCTATGCCACCGAGATGTCTCCAACGACAGTAGAGTCTTGGCTTGAGAATGATCAAGTAAAACTGAAAACTGCTGAATTATTAGAATTTGTCGCACGTGATGAAGTCAATTCGCTGCGCTTCGCACTTGAGCGTCTGACATTTCCCCAGCAAGAGGTAGCTCGTTACCAACTATTGAAGAAGCTCGAACAGCAAAAAATCGTACTCACGCCTAAGATGTCTATCTTCATTGAGCAGCAACTTGCTATTACGCCAACTTATCAAGTATTAGAGCGTGGAGATGGCTATGAGTTTACAGTGCCTGCCTTTAATTACCCTTCAATTGCCAATCGCCTTATCAAACAATGGCGTCAAGATCAGAAGACACTGGTGTTTGTGCTAGATGCAGAGAAGCAGGAACTCGACCTGAAAGAGTGGTTATCTGGCCCTGAACACCAAGTCCAAACTCGAGAAGCGCTGTTAATCAGAGAGCTAGACAGTTTGTCGCCTGAAGCGGTTGATTTTCTGACTAAGCAACTGACCACGTCGTCGATTGTGAGCTGGTTACCTTCTACTGAGGTGGTGGTTCGATTAGCGCAAGTGAGCGAAGACCCAGAGGTATACAAAATTCTATGGCGAATGAAGGCTGATTATCATAGCCAAGCTGAATTGATTCGTCTCGCTGAAACCAAGCAAGCATTTGCGCTTAAGCAGGTTATGGCTGCTACTAAGAATCCACGTTTGAAAGATGAAGCGATTACTTTGCTTACCAAGGTTAATCCGCTATCAGAAGAGGTGAAGGAGTTTCTTGTCTCTAGGATGGCGATTGCCGATGAAGCGCCATTAGTCGCCCGTGAATTAGCCAAACAAGGTCATACGCGATGGTTGCAAGATCTTGTGAATGATAACCCTCAGGTGAAGAGCTCTTTGATCGAGCAAGCATTACCGTAACGTGGATTTTGCCTCTCAATAACCACACTAAAAAGGGGGATCTCAGCGTCACCCTTTTTGATATACTGAGCGCAGAATAATCAGCATGTAGAAGTCCTATGAGTTTTAAAGATTTACGTGATTTTATCGACCATCTTGAAAGTATTGGTCAGTTGAAACGCATTTCTCACCCAGTCGATCCAGACTACGAAATGACCGAGATTAGCGACCGTACTCTACGTGCCGGTGGCCCGGCTCTTTTGTTTGAAAATCCAGTAGGCTATGACATGCCTGTTTTGACCAACTTATTTGGTACACCCAACCGTGTTGCTATCGGTATGGGGCGTCAGGAAGTCAAAGAACTGCGTGAAGTGGGCAAGTTGCTTGCTTACCTTAAAGAACCCGAGCCACCAAAAGGCTTTAAAGACGCTCTTGATAAACTGCCTGTATTTAAGCAAGTCTTAAATATGCCGGCTAAACGCCTTCGCAAAGCGGCTTGCCAACAAGTGGTATGGCAAGGTGATGACGTCGACCTAGATGAAATTCCCGTGATGAGCTGTTGGGCTGACGATGTCGCGCCATTGCTAACATGGGGTTTAACGGTTACTCGTGGTCCAAACAAGAAACGCCAAAACTTAGGCATCTATCGTCAACAGAAGATCGGCAAGAATAAAATCATCATGCGTTGGTTAGCCCACCGTGGTGGAGCTCTGGATCTGCGTGATTGGATGGAAACCAACCCAGGTAAACCATTTCCGGTATCGGTAGCGTTTGGTGCAGATCCTGCCACCATTCTTGGTGCGGTTACGCCAGTGCCGGATACTTTATCTGAGTACGCGTTTGCAGGCTTACTACGTGGTAGTAAAACTGAGGTCGTTAAATCAATCAGCAACGACTTAGAAGTTCCTGCAAGTGCAGAAATCGTGATGGAAGGTTACATCGACCCGAATGAATTCGCGGATGAAGGGCCTTACGGAGATCATACTGGTTACTACAACGAGAAAGAAAAGCACCATGTGTTTACTATTACTCATGTAACCATGCGCGAGAACCCTATCTATCACAGCACCTATACTGGCCGTCCACCTGATGAGCCAGCGGTATTGGGTGTTGCGCTAAATGAAGTGTTTGTGCCTATTCTTCAAAAGCAGTTCCCAGAGATTGAAGATTTCTATCTACCGCCTGAAGGTTGTTCGTACCGAATGGCAGTAGTGACCATGAAGAAGCAATACCCAGGTCACGCTAAGCGAGTGATGATGGGTGTATGGTCTTTCTTACGCCAATTCATGTACACCAAATTTGTATTGGTGTGCGATGAAGATGTGAATGCACGCGATTGGTCTCAAGTAACCGCTGCGATGTGCGAACATATGGATCCGTCACGCGATAGCTTGATGATAGAGAACACGCCGATCGATTCATTGGATTTTGCCTCACCCGTGGTTGGGTTAGGTTCTAAGATGGGCCTAGATATCACTAAGAAGTGGGACGCAGAGTTAGCGTTATCGCCAGATGTCCAAACAGCACCTGTAAATAGTGAACATATAGAAGGTAGCTTGGCTGAGTTAACCAAGGTTCATCCTGAAATTATTGATATTCACCTGCAAAACGACAATGCCAGCATGGTTGTGGTGTCTATTGAAAAGCAAGCTGCCGGTAATGGTAAGAAAATCATGGAAGCGGTTTGGTCTCAATTTGATGAGAACAAGTTTGTTATCGTGTGTGATGGCGATGTCAACGTGAGTGATTGGAATGACATCATTTGGGCGGTAACGACCAGAATGGATCCGGCGAGAGATACGTTATTCCTGCTGAACGAAACTGGACACTCAAAAATGGGTCTCGATGCGACCAATAAGTGGGAAGGTGAATGCCTACGTGAGTGGGGTGTACCAATCACAAAAGATCCTGATGTCGTGAAAAAGATTGATAGCATCTGGGAACAGCTAGGAATTTCATGAGCTACCAAGTAGTCTTATACCCAGAAAACATCAGTTTCACAGTAGAAAAAGGGCAAACGGTCTTGGATGCTGCGCTCAACAGCAATATCTATTTCCCAAACCGTTGCCAAGTTGGCGCATGCGCAATGTGTATGTGCAAAAAATTAGAAGGGCAAGTGAGTTACCACCTTGAACCCATGCTCACAGAGAAAGAGCAGCAACAAGGCTGGATTTTTGCTTGCCAAGCATTTGCAGAAAGTAATTTAGTTCTAACCTTTGCCGATTAAGGGTTAGTAAGAGGAAGAACATGACTATTAAATGTAAAGTGAAGTCTATCGAGCCTTTGGCTTGTAATACTTACCAAATCCTACTTCACCCAGAAACACCGGTCGCTTTTAAAGCGGGCCAGTACTTGATGGTTGAAATGGGCGAGAAAGATAAGCGCCCATTCTCTATCGCAAGTAGCCCTTGCCGCCACGAAGGTGAGCTTGAGCTGCACATTGGTGCTGCCGAGCACAACGCTTACGCACTAGAAGTGGTTGAAGCGATGAAGAAGGCACAAGCTGAAGATGGCGATATTGCGATTGATGCGCCACACGGAGATGCTTGGATTAAAGAAGAAAGTGATCGCCCTCTATTACTTATTGCTGGTGGCACGGGTTTCAGCTACGTGCGCTCTATTCTTGATCACTGCATCGCGCAAAATAGCTCGAAAGAGATTTATCTATACTGGGGCGCAAAAGATGAGTGCCAGCTGTATGCTAAAGAAGAGCTGGTTGGCATTGCAGAAAAGCATAGCAACGTGCATTTTGTACCGGTAGTAGAAGAAGCACCTGAAGTATGGCACGGCCAAACTGGTAATGTACTTGAAGCAATTACGCAAAGTTTCGAATCACTGGCTGATTTCGATATCTATATTGCAGGTCGTTTTGAAATGGCAGGCGCTGCAAGAGACTTATTTACTCAGAATAAAGAAGCAAAACGTGACCATATGTACGCAGATGCTTACGCCTTTATCTAATAATACTCTTAGATTTTGAGCAAAAAGAGAGCAGAAATGCTCTCTTTTTTACGTTCAGGTGAACTATTAGGCAGTTAACCTCTATTTATTCACTTTTTATGAAAAAGTAGTTGCTAAGCTGAGAGGGTTCCCTATAATGCCACCCCACTGAGACGGCAGACGCCACAAGGCTTCAGCAATAATTAGTAAGACGGAAAGCGACAAAAAATTAATTTTCAAAAAGTGTTTGACACTGAATGTTAATTCGCTAGAATGGCCGTCCACTTCGAGAGGCTCCTTACTTAAAAGGAACGTTCAACAAGTGAAGCTCTTTAACAATTTAAACCTATCAATCTGTGTGGGCACTCGTTGATGAATAT
>NZ_JBGOOM010000035.1:0-34595 GCF_041439575.1 Vibrio sp. 5S239
TGGCTCTGGCTCTGGCTCTGGCTCTGGCTCTGGCTCTGGCTCTGGCTCTGGCTCTTCAGATTGTGATTCGTCGCTAGATTCGTCAACAAAAAAATCATCAGATTCAAAACTCTCATCACCTAATAGCGCAGTAAAATAGTCGTCTAGCGCTTGTTCACTCGATAGACTTGGGGGCGCCATTGTTAATTCTTTATTCGCGCTCATTTATCGCCAACCTCTCGAGATAAATAAGCAGCTGTTTGTAAGCAAATACACCACGGCTACCCGATGCAAAGTGAGATGCTGGTAAGCGCTTTAGGCTTGCATCTCGAAATTTAGTATCAATCGGCACAGCTGACGTCCAAACTTGGTTCGGATAGTCATCTTTGAGTTGCGTTAATGTTTGCAATGAAGCCTTAGTTCGCTTGTCGTACATCGTCGGGACAATTGTCACCTTAAACGGGGTTTTGCGAGACTTTTGCATGATAGTCAAAGTACGGATCATGCGCTCTAAGCCCTTCATCGCCAAAAACTCAGTCTGCACCGGAATCAATATACGATCACTAGCAGCCAATGCATTCACCATCATCACACCAAGAATTGGCGGGCAATCGATCAACACATAGTCATAGTCGTCTTTCAAAGCGGCTAAAGCACGCTTCAAGATCAACCCCATGCCGCTTCGATTTCCCATTACACGGTCTAATGTAGCCAAAGACATGTGCGCAGGAATAATATCGATACCTTCAACTTCCGTTTGTAAAAGCAAAGGTCTTACCGTTTGTGCGTTAAACTCACGCAACTGGAACAGGTCAAACAGGCTCGATTCCACCGTATCTGAGTCGTAACCCAGATAGGTGGTCAGTGATGCATGTGGGTCAGTATCAACCAACAACACACGGTTCCCCTTTAAGGCAAGTAAGCCTGCTAGAGTCACGGTCGTGGTCGTTTTACCAACACCACCTTTTTGGTTTGCAACACTCCAAACAATCATTTCGATTTACCTAAGCTAACCCAACTTCAACCAAGATCCTTTCCGCGATGCGGTCTAGAGGTAGGTCTTCAGTAGAAATGCCAGCTTTTGCTACAGCTTGAGGCATACCATATACAACACAACTATCTTCATCTTGCGCCCAAACCGTCGAGCCCGCTGTTTTTAACATACGCGAACCTTCTCGACCATCAGCTCCCATACCGGTCAGTATCATAGACAAGACTTTGTCACCGTAAATCTTCGCAGCAGAGCCGAATGTGACATCTACACAAGGCTTGTAGTTCATTCGATCGCCGCCATCGATAATTCTCAAACGAGCAGACCCTGCACGACCATCAACCATCATCTGTTTACCGCCGGGAGCAAGGTAAGCCACTCCAGGTTTCAATACATCTCCATCTTGTGCTTCACGAACTTCAATCTTACACAAGGTATTCAGTCGGCTTGCAAATGCAGCGGTAAAGGTTGCTGGCATGTGCTGAACTAACACGATCGGATGTGGATAATGAGCAGGAATGCGAGTCAAAATCTTCTGTAGTGCAACAGGGCCGCCAGTCGAAGTACCAATTGCAGTTAACTGGTATTTCTTACCCGAAGCTCTAAATTTTGCTGTCGATACAACAGCAGGCTTGGCTGTTGAAGTTGTTTGACGCAGTGATGAAGGTGCCGTCGCTGTTGCTCGAGGAGCAACAGGTACACGGCGCATGAATGCACGCTTAGCGGCAATTTGAATCACACGTTGCTGAAGCAAAGCTACAGCATCATCACGATTACGCGCAATATCTTCGAACTTCTTAGGTAGGAAGTCGAGAGCTCCGGCATCTAAAGCATCTAATGTGGCTCTTGCACCGTCATGCGTTAACGATGAGAACATTAAAATTGGCGTGGGTGAAGCTGCCATAATCTCACGAACGGCTGTAATACCATCCATAACAGGCATCTCAATGTCCATCGTAATCACGTCAGGCTTCAGTTGCTTGGTTTTCTCAACCGCTTCTTTACCATTTACCGCTACATCGATGACTTCGAGACGAGCCTCTGAGTTAATGATTTCGCTAACGCGACGACGAAAAAAGCTCGAATCATCAACGACTAATACTTTAATCGCCATATTTATCCTTAAATTAAATTCTTGATGCAGCTGCGTACTGCTTCAACAAGTCAGGCACATCTAAAATCAATGCAATGTGTCCGTCACTTGTAATTGTTGCGCCCGCCATTCCTGGCGTGCCCTGCAGTAGTTTATCAAGTGGCTTAATAACAACTTCTTCTTGACCGATAAGCGTATCGACAACAAAACCAACACGTTGACTACCAAGCTGCACAATCACAACATGGCCATGGCCATTACGCTGTTCAACAATTCCCGCTTTAGGTGTAAGCCAATTTTGTAAATAGAACAACGGAATAGACTTATCGCGAACGATAATAGTCAGTTGACCATCAACCACATTTGTACGGCTTAAATCTAAGTGGAAGATCTCGTTTACAGAAGCTAATGGCAATGCAAATGGGTGACTTGCTACACCGACCATCAAGGTTGGTAGAATCGCTAGCGTCAATGGAACCTTGATCGTGATCTTGGTGCCTTTGCCCATTTCTGAGTCGATGTCAATTGAGCCATTCAGTGTGTTGATCGCTGTTTTAACAACGTCCATACCCACGCCACGGCCAGATATATCCGAGATCTGCTCTTTGCTTGAGAAGCCAGGTGCAAAAATCAAATTGAAGCACTCTTTATTAGATAAACGAGATGCTGCATCTTCATCCATCAGGCCACGTTTAACCGCGATAGCACGAAGCTTATCAGGGTCCATACCGCCACCGTCATCAACGATAGCCAGCTCAATGTGATCACCTTCTTGAGAGGCAGACAGAATCACTTTACCCGTTCTAGATTTGCCTGCAGCAACACGGTCGTCCGGCATTTCAATACCATGGTCGACAGAGTTTCTCACCAAGTGAATCAGGGGATCAGCAAGTGCTTCTACTAAGTTTTTATCAAGGTCGGTTTCTTCGCCACGCATTTCAAGAACGATGTCTTTCTTCAAGCTACGAGCAAGGTCCCGGACAACTCGTGGGAAGCGACCAAATACTTTTTTGATCGGCTGCATACGAGTCTTCATTACCGCGCCTTGTAGGTCTGCGGTAACAACATCTAAGTTAGAGACAGCTTTCGACATTTCTTCGTCGTTGCTGTTTAGCCCTAAACTGACAAGTCGGTTACGAACCAATACTAACTCACCCACCATATTCATAATGGTATCAAGTGTTGATGTATCAACACGAACTGTTGCTTCAGCTTGTTGCTTCTTCGCTGGCGCTTTAACTTCGGCTTTTACCGGTGTACTCGGTTTAGGCTCTTCTTTAACAACAACTGGCGCTTCAGACTGCGGTTTAGGTGCAGCTTGTGGCTCAACTTGCTCTGGCTTCACTGCTGCCGGCTTAGTTGCCGCATCCAGCTCTTCAATAGTTGGTCCATTACCTGAACCGTGTAACTGATCCAGTAACTTCTCGAACTCTTCGTCGGTCATCAGATCATCGCCTTCAGACATCGCCGACGCTGGTGCTGTATGAGGTGTTGGCGGTGGCGCTGTTGAATTTGTTGCTGTTGGGCTCTTACCCGCGCCGTGCAGTTCATCTAACAACTTTTCAAATTCGTCATCAGTAATATCACTACTGTCAGCAACAGGTTGAGGTGCTGCTGGTGCTGGCGGCGGCGTTGATGCAGAAGCCGCTGTTGGTGAACCACCTTTACCGTGAAGTTCATCAAGCAAGCGTTCAAACTCATCTTCAGAGATATCATCGACTGAAGATGCATTGATGTTTGAGCTTTCAGCAGTAGGTTCCGGAGCAATAACAGGCTCAGGCGCTGCAACAACAGGTTCAGGGATAATAGGTGCAGGCGCTTCTACTGGTGCCACTTCATCCGCAGACTCTGGTTTACAGAGACGGTGAAGTTCATCCAATAAAGATTGGTCGGCTGGCACTAAAGGTTCCTGATCTTGCACGGCGCGAAACTGTACATTTATTGTATCTAGAGCCTGCAACATCGTATCCATCAAACCAGAGGTTACGCTGCGTTGGCCGTTTCTTAGAATGTCGAATACATTCTCAGCACCATGACAAGTATCCACCAGCTCAGTCAATGCTAGGAAACCAGCACCACCTTTTACTGTATGGAAACCACGGAAAATAGCATTTAATAGGTCTTTGTCTTCAGGATTATTCTCAAGCTCTACCAGTTGTTCTGATAGGAGTTCAAGGATCTCTCCTGCTTCGACTAAAAAGTCCTGAAGAATATCT
Organism: Vibrio sp. 5S239; assembly: GCF_041439575.1. Classification (NCBI taxonomy): domain Bacteria; kingdom Pseudomonadati; phylum Pseudomonadota; class Gammaproteobacteria; order Vibrionales; family Vibrionaceae; genus Vibrio; species Vibrio sp. 5S239. The sequence goes on from NZ_JBGOOM010000035.1 coordinate 4,280, forward strand.
TCGTCTAAATCGTAGCTCATACGTTACCTTTAAAATCCAAGACTGGATAACAAATCGTCGACTTCATCTTGAGATGCAACAGCGTCTTTTCGCTCTTCTGGGTTCATAATTGGACCTTCAGGCGCAATAGATACTTTCTTCTCTGACTCAGGAGTTGGCTCTATTTGATTAGCTCCGAATACGGTGAGAATCTCTACCAAACGCCCTTCAACCTCATTTACCAAGGTAATAACTTTGCTAATAATCTGCCCAGTTAAATCTTGGAAATCCTGAGCCATCAAGATTTCAGTCAGTTGTCCACGTAGTTCAGTACTGTCGCCTTCTACTTGGACAAGTAATCCATCAATGCGGTGACATAAAGCTTTAAATTGTGCTAGCTCAATGCGGCCATGCATCAGTTCATTCCATTGAGGCCTTACTTGAAGTAAACACTCGTGTAGGTTATCTGCAATTGGCATACAGCGATCGACAGCGTCCATCGTTTTATTTGCCGCAACTTCCGTTTTATCAATGACATACTGAAGGCGATCCCTAGCGTCAGGGATTTCATCATTTGCGATAACGCTAATGCGCTCGTCAAAGTTGAATTGTGTCAAAGAGTCATGGAGGTCGCGTGTCAGACTACCTATTTCTTGAAGCATTGGATTGTCTTGAAGACTAAAATTGTCTTCATAAATACTTCTGACAAGAGAATCAGCACTTTGCTGCTCATCGTTTTCAAGCAGGTCTACTAATTTTTTTGCTTGTTCTAATGAAATCATCCTGAGTTCAGCCTTACTCCGCATATTTGTTACGCTTCAGCTGTAGAGATAAACGGGAAACTAAAAAGTTAATGCATCTCTAGAAGCGCCTAAAACAGGTTATATTGTCAATGCTTATAAGCGCTCAAAAATCTTATCAAGTTTCTCTTTCAGCGTTGCAGCAGTAAAAGGCTTCACAATGTAACCATTAACACCGGCTTGCGCTGCTTCTATGATCTGTTCACGCTTCGCTTCTGCTGTGATCATAAGTACTGGTAGGTGCTTAAGTTCTGCGTCTGCGCGAATGTGTTTTAGCAGGTCGATACCTTGCATGCCTGGCATATTCCAGTCAGTTACCACGAAATCAAATTCGCCTTTTTTCAGCATAGGTAACGCGGTCAAGCCATCATCTGCTTCTTGTGTGTTGTTGAAACCTAAATCACGAAGTAGGTTTTTGACAATTCGGCGCATCGTTGAAAAGTCATCAACAATGAGAATTTTCATGTTTTTGTTCAAATTAGCCTCCACTGAATAAAATCAGTGTTGTTAGTCGTTCTGTGTCCAAGCACTTAACTTAGTGCGTAAACGCTGCATAGATTGGCTCAGTATTTGGCTGACGCGAGATTCGCTGACACCTAGTACTTCCCCTATCTCTTTTAAATTGAGTTCTTCGTCGTAATAAAGCGAAAGCACAAGGCCTTCTCTTTCTGGAAGCTGTTTTATTGAATCGATCAAAGCTTGGCGGAATGACTCATCAGCAACCCCTTGAAAAGGTGTGTTATCTTGAGAGTCTTCATTCGGAGATATTACATCATCTGAGACCCCCAAATCTTCGATCCCAACCAATCTTGAGCAATTAATATCAGTTAAAGCACTATGATACTGCTCTAAAGTGAGTCCCATGTGTTTTGCTACTTCGGCATCACTTGGATCGCGGTTGAGTGTACCCTCTAAATCCGCAATTGCACTGCTGATTTCTCGATTATTTCTATGAACCGATCTCGGCACCCAATCCCCGCGGCGAATATCATCCAACATCGCCCCACGAATTCGAATACCTGCATACGTCTCAAAACTTGCGCCTTTGGTACCATCATAATTTTGTTGTGCTTCAATCAAACCAATCATGCCAGCTTGAATCAAGTCATCAACCAATACATTAGGCGGTAATCGCCCCAACAAATGATGAGCGATACGTTTTACCAACACAGAGTACTTCTCAAAAAAAGCCTGCTGGCTATTATGATTAGCATGTTGGTCGTAAGTAAGCGCTTTATTCACCAAATGGTTCCTCTATAAATTCAGTACGGTTCAGTAGCCTTTCAACAAAAAATTCCAAGTGTCCGCTTGGTGTTTTTGGTATTGGCCAGGTCAATGCTTTACTCGCCAATGAGCTGATAGCCAATGCCGCAGGAGAGCGAGGAAACGCATCAACTACGATTTTCTGTCTCTTAACTGATTGACGTACTTTATCATCTAAAGGAATACATGCTACGAGTTCGAGGCTCACATTCAAGAAACGCTCTGTGACCAAAGTCAACTTTGCAAATAATTCTCGGCCTTCACGGTAGCTTCTGACCATATTTGCAACAACTTTGAATCGCTGAACTTGATGTTCTCTACTCAACAATTTGATTAAGGCATATGCATCAGTAATCGAGGTAGGTTCATCACAAACGACGACAACAACATCCTGCGCCGCTCTTGAGAAGCTGATCACCATGTCTGATATACCCGCAGCGGTGTCGACTAATAAGATATCCATCTCATCTTCAAGCGAACCAAAGGCGCGAATCAAACCTGCGTGCTGAGCATGTGAAAGTTCAGTCATGCTTTGTGTACCTGAAGTCGCTGGAATTATTTTAATTCCGTGCGGCCCTTCGACAATCGCATCTTTTAACTCACACTCACCAGCCAACACATGGCCAAGGTTTCGTTTAGAACGAATACCTAACATAATATCAACGTTAGCGAGTCCTAAGTCGGCGTCCAGCACCATGACTTTTTTGCCTTGGCGTGCCATGCAAATAGCCATACCTAACGTCACATTAGATTTACCGACCCCACCCTTACCACCCGTTACAGCGATAACTTTGGTAAGTGAAGGCTTAGTTAAGCGACGGAGGCCGCTAGCTTGATCATGTATCATATTTTCATTCATATTTATCCGCCGCCTAGAGCCCTTCAGAATCGCTATTCCAGTAATGAGGTTCATTCTCTGTAGATTTCTCTAATAGCTCATTGGCCTTAGCCATCATGTACTTTGGCTGAGCTATGACGATATCTTCAGGAACTCGTTGACCATTTGCTATGTAAGCAACTGGTAATGCATTTTGTATAACTACACTGATGAATTCACCTAAACTGAGGGACTCATCAAGCTTAGTCATGATGCATCCCGACAATGGGATTCTTCTAAAGTGTTCAATTGTTTCTTGTAGCACTTTACGTTGCGCGGTTGCGGGCAACACAAGGTAACTATTGATAACGGAACCACTCTCTTGCATCAATGTGTCTAACTGCTCAGATAGGCGAACATCTCGCTGCCCCATACCTGCAGTATCGACCAGAATTAGGCGACGATTACGTAACTGATATATTACATCGGCCAATTCGCTAGAATCTTTAGCAACTCTTACCGGGCAACCCATAATTCGACCATAAATAGATAACTGCTCGTGCGCACCTATACGATACGTGTCAGTTGTCACTAATGCGACGTTGTCGGCGCCATACTCCATGGCTGCGCGTGCCGCTAGCTTAGCAACGGTGGTGGTTTTGCCTACTCCTGTTGGGCCCAATAAGGCCACAATACCGCCACGTTTTAGAATATCTTTTTGTGTGACTGAGATTTGGTCTGCAACCAACGCAAGCAATGCCTTCCACGCTCGAGCTGGCTTGGTGTCTTCTGGGATATAGCACGCCATTTGATCAGCCAGTTCTGCTGAAACACCCATTCTTTCAAGGCGCTTGATCAACATGGCTCTTAAAGGCTCTCGGCGTTCAACCTCTTGCCACATCAGGCCAGATACTTGATGCTCGAGTAAACGACGAATTGAAGTCATCTCGTCGCGCATCGTTTCCATTTCAGTATCAGAGCCTTTGGATGGAGCACTTTCACGGCCACGATCATAACGCGTAGGGTCGAGACGAGGAGCTGGGCGATCGACTCTGCGATCTTCAGCAATCAGTTTGGATAAACCCGTTTCACGAGCAAATGCTGAATCTACATTACTGCGCGGCTGCTGGTGACTATTAGAACCTTGATGGCGATTAGAATCTTGATGACTATTAGTGTGATGGCTACTGCCTGATTGACGATTCAGCAACGCAGACAATGAATCTTCATTTTCTGCTCGGTGTTGTGGCTCATCATCGGCCCCATGACTGTATTGCTTAAGCATATTCGCAAAGCGCTTAGTCATTGAACGTCCACCTTCAGCATTCGATTGCAGGTTCACCTTATCTTCATCTAATTGACGAGAACCAGTTGACACCGCGGGCGCTGCCATTTGCGTGTACTGACTTTGCGCCGGTTTCTGAGGTTTATTGATTCTTGGGCTCGCTGTCGACTGGCTTGATTCACCATCGATAGCGGCAACAATTTCCACGCCACCTGCGACCTTTTTGTTAGACATGATGACAGCTTCTGCTCCAAGTTCTTCTTTAACTTGGAGCAGAGCTGTTCGCATATCTTTTGCAAAAAATCGTTTAATTTTCAATTCGATCGTCCGTTCTAATTAGGCGGCTTAATTACCAACAGCTTGTACTATACGTATCTGCTTTTCGTCCGGTATTTCTTGGTAAGATAACACTCTCAAGCTTGGGATCGTGTTTTTCACAAACTTAGCGAGAGTGGAACGCAATACACCAGAGGTCAATAACACCGCTGGCTCCCCTTTCAACTCTTGCTCTTGTGTAGCATGACTAAGAGAGGTCTGTAAGCGCTCCGCTAAACCAGGCTCAATACCTGCAGATTCTCCGCCAGATGCTTGCATGGTTTGGTGCAAGATCTGTTCCAATTCTGGTATTAAGGTTATTACCGGTAATTCTGTCTCTATACCATTGATTTCTTGGACAATTAGCCTTTTCAAAGAGATACGAGCAGCCGCTGTAAGTATGTCAGGTTCTTGACTCTTACCGGAGTACTCTGACAAAGTTTGGACTATCGTTCGAATATCACGAATTGGAATGGCTTCATTTAGTAGGTTTTGAAGCACTTTCACAACCACGCCAAGCGGCAGTTGATCCGGTACAAAACCTTCGATCAGCTTAGGCGTTGAACGACCAAGCATTTCCAGTAGATTCTGAACTTCTTCATGCCCAATTAACTGCGAAGCATTATTGGTCAACAGTTGACTAAGGTGTGTCGCCAGTACAGTTGAGGAGTCCACAACCGTGTAGCCCAAAGCTTGCGCGTGCTCGCGCTGCTCTTCGCGAATCCACACGGCCTCGAGACCAAATGCAGGGTCAATGGTCGGCTCACCTTCGATCATTCCATAGACTTGGCCAGGGTTAATCGCCAATTCCATATCAGGTTTAATCTCGGCCTCGCCAACCGCGACTCCCATCAGAGTGATTCGGTAGCTGTTTGGCGTCAGTTCTAGATTATCGCGAATATGTACAGCGGGGATCAAAAAACCGAAGTCTTGGGACAGCTTCTTACGCACTCCTTTTACCCGTTCAAGCAGTTCACCACCTTGATCTCGATCAACTAACGGAATCAGGCGGTAACCCACTTCTAAGCCGATAATATCGACGGGTTGAACATCGTCCCATGAGAGCTCTTTTTGCGATGAAGGTGTGTCACCATTAGCATCGACGGTGGCTGGCAGGTTTGTATCTTCAGCCTTTGCCTTGTTCTTTTTATCGATAAAGTAGGCACCAGCACCCGCCACAGCAGCCAAGCTTAAGAAAGAAAAGTGCGGCATACCAGGAACAATACCCATCAACCCAAGGATACCGGCGGTGATCATCAAAGCCTTTGGGTTATCCAACATTTGGAAGACGAGCTGCTGCCCCATATCTTCATCGGTATTTTGACGCGTTACCATCATCGCAGCGGCGATAGACAGTAATAGAGACGGAATTTGTGCAACCAAACCATCACCGATGGTCAATAGCGTATAGATTTCGATAGCTTCACCAAAACCAAGGTCGAATTGAGCCATACCAATGCTCAAGCCACCTATGATGTTGATGAATAAGATTAGGATACCGGCGATAGCATCGCCTTTAACAAACTTAGACGCACCGTCCATCGAACCGTAGAAGTCGGCTTCTTTGGTCACTTCAAAACGTCGGGTTCGAGCCTGATCTTGGTCGATCAAACCCGCATTCAAGTCGGCATCAATTGCCATTTGTTTGCCAGGCAAAGCATCCAGCGTGAAACGTGCACTTACTTCCGAGATACGGCCCGCACCTTTGGTGACAACCATAAAGTTGATGATCATCAGAATCAAAAACACCACTAAACCAACCGCATAATTACCGCCTATAACGACGTTACCAAAGGCTTCAATAACGTTACCAGCGGAGTCACCACCTTCGTGACCGTGGAGTAATACCACACGTGTCGAAGCAACATTCAAGGCTAATCGAAGTAGCGTCGCAATCAGAAGAACGGTAGGAAATGCCGCGAAATCTAACGGCCTACGGGTATAAACCGAAACCAGTAGCACAACCATAGACAAGGCAATATTGAAGGTGAAGAACATATCCAACAAGAAAGCAGGAATTGGCAACACCACCATAGCAAGCGTTGCAAGTACCATAACTGGTGCTCCAATCGCAGGCATAGCACGGTTAGGAATTTTCGGCAACTTGTCCGCAAAAGGCAGGGAGAATTTCATAAATCTAGACAGTTTCGCTATGTTGTAGCTATCTCACCAAGCGGATTGAGGCTCAGGTCTAAGCTATGTTTCTATGGTTTGTAATGTACGGGTTTATAATACACGGGCTTATTATGTTCGGAGTTGATATAGCAAACACTGTACCAACATCTTACGTCAAATTATCGCCATTACTTCTTAGAACAGAGTAATAGCCAGCCTCCTATTATCAGGGTTCATCAAGCTAAGCTCAAGCAATTGATCTAATGACGTAAATCGGGTGGGATCGGCATATTGGAATCTTGCAGTTTTGGCCTCTCTCCCCCGCGTTTTCGATACTGTTTCAGTTGGAAAACATAGGCAAGTATTTGTGCTACCGCTGTAAACAGACCGTCAGGAATTTGTTGTTCGAGCTCTGTGGTGTGATAAAGCGCCCTCGCCAAAGGTGGTGCTGGAACAATATAGATATCATTTTCACGGGCAATTTCACGAATTTTCATCGCCATATGATCAACACCTTTAGCGACCACAATCGGTGCCTTATCTTGATTCTGCTTATAGCGCAGAGCCACCGAAAAGTGCTCTGGGTTGGTGACAATCACATCTGCTTGAGGCACATCTGCCATCATTCGACGCTGAGCCGCTTCTCTTTGCAACATGCGAATTCGTCCCTTAACTTCCGGTTTACCCTCGGTGTCTTTAAACTCGTCTTTCACTTCTTGCTTAGTCATCTTCAACTGATCGGCGTGTTGCCAAATCTGAAATGGGATATCAATGGCGACCACGATCAGCAAGGAGCAACTGATTAGGAGAATAAAGTTAAGCAAGATATCCAAAGCGTGGAAGATATTCTGCGGGTACACGTCCATGCTCAACTGCATCAAGTCATGCTGAGAGGCTTGGATAAGATAGATGGCCATGCCCGACACAAGTGCCACCTTCAGAATAGACTTCAGCAGCTCAACCCAACTTTGTAGGCCAAACATACGCTTGATACCACTCAGTGGGTTTAACTTAGACGCTTTTGGCATCGCCGCTTGCATTGAGAAATTAATACCACCAACACCCGCCGCACCAATGACTGCCGCTACGAACAAAGTTATCAGAATCAAGAATAACGGAAACAACAAGTTCACCAGTGCACCACCGGCGATTTCAAGGAGTTTATTGGTGTCAAATATCTCGTCGCGACTCAATGAGAACAAGCGTTGCATAGCCTCGAATAAAGCCTTCGCCATCGATTCGCCAAACCACATTAAGGCAATCGCACCAACTATCAGTACCGACGCCGATGCCAGTTCTTTTGACCTTGCAACCTGCCCTTTCTCTTTGGCCTGTTGCAAGCGTTTGGGCGTGGCGTCTTCTGTGCGTTCTTGACCGTCTGACTCTGCCATTTCAGTCTCCTAGCAATCTAACCTGATTAGACGACATATCTGTTGCTCACTTTGCAACCAGAATAGCTCATAATGGCTATACAAGCTGCCAAGGATATACCAACAAAGTAACAGACCTACGAGTAGCGCAAATGCAAAACCCAAAGAAAATATGTTTAGCTGAGGTGCCGCACGTGTCATCACACCAAATGAAAGGTTAATCGTCAGCAGCGCAATAATACCCGATAACGACATCGCTAATGCCGTTTTAAACATGATGCCCAACCACAATGCGAGCTCTCTAAAGTCCACAGCAGTCAAAGAGCCACTACCAATCGGCAAGGTTTTAAAACTGAACACGACCAACTGTAACATCTTCAAATGCCCATCCGTCGCCAAAAAAAACATGGTCGCTAACAGCATGAAAAGTTGACCAAGTACTGGCGTATTTTGACCGTTCGCTGGATCCACCATAGAAGCGAAACCCAAGCTTGATTGCATACCCAGAATTTGGCCGAGCATAACGAAGGTTTGGATCATGAATTGGGTAACAAACCCCATTGAAACGCCAATCACAATTTGCTCAAAGACCGTCAAGAACCCTTGAAACGACAGCAGTTCGATCTCTTTGGGGACCGCTGGAATCGCAGGCATCACAGCCAAAGTAATCGCCAAGCCTAAATACAGACGAATACGCGGCGACACAAAGCGTGCACCGGTTACCGTCATCACCATCAGCATGGCTGAGATGCGAGTGTATGGCCAAAAATAATTGGCTAACCACTCTAGTACAAGGCTCGTTGGGTATTCCATTTGGTCTAGTACAATACTTGAGGCAAGCGTTCGATGAGTTCAAAAAAGAACTCCATCATCATCTGAGTCATCCAGTGAGCAAACATCATCAACGCTAGTAAGGTCACGATTAAACGTGGTAGAAAACTCAAAGTTTGTTCGTTGATAGACGTCGCAGCTTGGAAAATGGCTACGACTAAACCGATTAACAGGCTAGGAATAATAATGGCACACACCATGATCAGAACCATCCAAAGTGCGTCTCGGAACAACTCTACGAATATTTCAGGATTCATTATTCCCCCCAGCTACAAGGCAAAACTGCCGGCGAGTGTGGAGAGTATCAAATTCCAACCATCAACCAGGACAAACAGCATCAACTTAAACGGCAACGATACAATCATCGGAGATAACATCATCATACCCATCGCCATCAACACCGAAGCCACCACCAAGTCGATGATCAAAAACGGTAAAAACAACATAAAACCGATCTGGAAAGCCGTTTTTAGCTCTGATGTGATAAATGCTGGAATCAGAACCGCCATAGAAACATCTTCAGGATTGGTTACTTCCGCTCCAGAGATCTCAACAAAAGTCTCGAGATCTTTAATTCGAGTCTGTTTCAGCATGAATGATTTAATTGGGCCTTGGGCAACATCAAACGCCTGTCGCGCCGATATCTGTTCATTCAAATAGGGCTGAACCGCTTGTTCGTTAACCTGATTGATCACTGGTGACATGATGAAGAAGGTCAAAAATATCGCGATACCAATGATCACTTGGTTTGAAGGCGTTTGCTGTAGACCCATCGCCTGACGCAAGATGGACATCACCACCACAATACGAGTGAACGAAGTCATCAAAATCACCATTGCCGGCAAGAAGCCAAGCATGGTCATTAACGCTAGGATTTGCAGGTTAATAGAGTAATCTTCACCGCCATTGGCGTTGGTTGTCATGGTGAAGGCTGGAATCCCTCCTCCATTCCCCGTCAAACTACCTGTAGTCATGGTTTGCGATTTGGCTTGATCTTGTTCCATCGTGCTGATGGTGACCGACTCTGAGCCAGCGGTATTCGCAGGAATCACAGTTTCGTCTTCAGCTTGTGCAAATACCGACACACTGAACACGAGCGAGCAGAGTAAAATGAGCTGAACCAAGCACACTTTCACCAATCGGAAAGATCCGGTTTGGCAAAAGTAAGAAGATTCCAAAAATCCGTTACTTGTTTGCATCTTTTTTTATTAGCTGGGAAAGCTGACTTGAAAATGTACTTTTTTCCAGCATCTCCTGAGTAAGAGGTTTATCGAGCTTAGAGATCAGCTGAATTGACTGCGTGGTAATGCCCACTAAGAACTGCTCATCACCGGCTTGAACAATAGCAATACGCTCTTTGGTGCCGACAGGTATTTGCCTAACAATCGCCAAACCTTGTTGATTCGACATCGCCGGAACTTGCATTCGCTTCAGTAGCCACGCAATAAATAAAATGAAGGCTATAACGAAAATTAGCGACCCAAAGGTGGTCGCTAAATCGAGAGAGGGAGGTGCCGCGGCAAAGGCTATGGAAGGAATAGAGAATAGCCCTACTCCTATCAGCCCACGAACGACACCTGTCAACCCGCGAGGTAAACCTGTCACCCTTTGAGGAAGAAGGCCCATCAACGCAGCTTCTTAATTCGTTCTGTTTGGCTAATAACGTCAGTCAAACGAATACCAAATTTATCGTTCACCACAACCACTTCACCGTGAGCAATCAAGGTTCCGTTAACCATCACATCTAGAGACTCGCCAGCAATTCTCTCTAGCTCCACCACTGACCCCTGATTCAATTGAAGTAAATTACGAATGCTGATCTTAGAGCGCCCAACTTCCATTGAAATGGTGACAGGGATATCCATGATGGTATCCAGTTTACGGCGCTCATCTTCAGAAATCGGAGACGATGAATCGGTTAGCTCGTCGAGTGGTGCCGCTAGAACATCATCAACATCAATTGACGGTGCAGAAGGGTCTTCACCAAGTGCTGCAGCCCATTCATCTGCTAACTTTTGATCTTCACTAGGTTCCATTACCAATCCCTATACTTTTATCTATTTTACTATTCGTTATCATCGTCGTTTTCTAGCTCAGACATTAAATCCTTGCCTAAAAATGCGAGATCAGTTTTGACCACATGCGGTCTTTGAATTTTTTCAGAAATCTGTACCGCGAGCTTTTCACCCGAACGCCCCATTTTCACACGATACGTAGGCAAATCTTCAACAAACATAGTCGCATTTTCTGGCATATTTATGGGGATAACATCACCAGGACGTAACTCCATTAAGTCACGCAGAGAAATGTCTTGCTCTAGTAGGTTTACACGAAAATTGACCGGTACATCCATAATTTCATCACGCAGGGCTGAACTCCAACGAACGTCGGTTTCCATTTTGTCTGATTGAACACCCGCATCCAGCAATTCACGAATCGGCTCAACCATCGAATAAGGCATCACCACGTGGAAGTCACCACCACCGCCATCCACTTCAATGTGAAATGAGCTCACAACAATTACTTCTGTCGGGCTCACAATGTTGGCCATACTTGGGTTCACTTCCGAATCCAAATATTCAAACTCAACCCCCATCACTGGAGACCAAGCTTCTTTGTAATCTTCAAACACAATTTTTAGTAATAGCTGAATAATTCGCCTTTCGGTAGGCGTAAATTCACGACCTTCAATCTTAGCGTGGAAACGACCATCACCACCAAAAAAGTTCTCTACTAAGATGAAAACAAGGCGCGCTTCCATCGTTATCAGTGCTGTACCTTTTAATGGGCGGAAACGAACCATATTCAAACTAGTGGGTACATACAATGTGTTCTGGTATTCACCAAACTTCATCATTTGTACGCCGTTAATCGACACTTCAGCCGTTTTTCGCAACATATTAAACAAGCTGATCCGCATATGACGTGCGAAACGCTCGTTAATAAGTTCAAGGGTCGGCATTCGACCACGAACGATTCGATCTTGAGATGAGAAGTCGAAATTGACCGCACTGTCATTCTCGGTTTCTAAGACATCTTCAACTTCTTCAACATCATCAACGCCATGCAATAGCGCATCAATTTCGTCTTGGCTTAATAAATCGGTCACAAATTACCTATTGAATTACGAAATCAGTGAATAACACTTTTTCAATCACAGGCTGGCCAACAGCTTGAGCCAGACTTGCTTTAATATCTTCAGTTGCCTTGTTTCGCAGTTCAACCCGCCCCGTTGGAGAGCGCAATTGATCGACCGTTGCCGAAGCGAACGTTGCTAATAGCGTACTTTCTACTAGCGGAGAATGATAACGAGCTAAATCTTCATTCTTACTGCCACGTACCATCAACTGTGCTTTTATCTGGACAAGACGATCTTTCTTATCACCCGAAACATTGAACAAGAAAGGCTGTGGAATATTAACATACATGACGGGTTCTACAGCGACCACTGCAGTCGCTGGTTGGGACTGAGACTCGGAACCAGCATCATCGGATCCTAAGAAAAAAAACAGCGCCGCGCCGACACCAAGCAATATTACGATTACGGCAATAATAATGATAAGGAGCTTACTTTTCTTTTTAGCTGGATCTTGTTCTTCAATCATACTGCTCTCTAGTTTCCTGTTGTTTCCACTAACTAACTGGGATAGGGCTGATATTAGGCATAATAGCTAATTCCATCACGCTTTGATGCGACATTCAATTCAAGATTGCTGCTGCTATCAAGATTTTCATCACCTTGACCATCATTTGTGCGGTTAGGACCTGATTGCTGTTCACCATTGTTGTAACTCTCTTGGCCCTGACCAGAACTCTGTTGTTGAACTGATGAATCAGCAAGCTGCATCCCTTGTTGAGCTAACATCTCTCTCAAGCGAGGTAATGTTTGTTCAATCACATCTCTCGCTTGCTGATTACTCACCGTAAAGTGCACGTTTGCCACGTCATTATTCATGGTCATGCGAATTTTCATCTGACCCAGCTCTGGTGGGTCGAGACGGATGTCCAAGTTCTTAAGGTTCTTAGACATCATCATCTGGACTTTTTCTGCGACCTGTTCATTCGCTAACTCTTTAGTCAGCTGTAAGGGTACCTGTTGAGCGGCTTGAATTTCTGCTCGTGTCGGAGCCGAACCAACCGTGGCTTTACTTTGTGCGCCAGCCGCAGAAGCGATTTGCTGAGCAAAGCTCGAATCTTTAGAATCTTCTTTAGCTCCCGCTTTGCCCAAACCAGACAGTGCTGCTGCACTGGCACCCGCTTTAAGAAGCGCATCAGTCGAGCCTGCTTTTGTAGCGGCTGGCATTGCATTCATCGCCATACCTTGCGCGGTTAAAGCTGGATCCAGCGTTGCTTGCTGCTGAGGTGAAGCAACATTAGCTTGTTGGGCTGCGGCCTGTTGGGCTGCATGTGCATTATTGGCGTGCAGCATTGCCGCCTTGTCCGTAAGAGCATTGTTTGCTGACTGAGAAGCGGTCTGCGCTGACACTTGTTGTGCCGCCGTCGCTACAGCTGCTGTTGATGCTGCCGCAGCTAAGGCTTTAGTTTCGCTTGAATCCGTATTATCCCAATCGATAGCAGCGGGTTCACCAGACGCACTGTTCGCAGCCGGAGCTTGACTTAGCAAAGCTGTTGCTTGTTGTTGAACGTTAGCGAGCTGTTGATTCAACAGGTCTAGGTTAGAGGTCGCTTTAGCCAAAGCGGCTTGCTCATCAACCGTCAACTTAGCGCCACTTTGTTGCTTCTCAAGCAAGCTATCGACAACAGACTGCTCTGATTCTATTTGTCCATTCAATTGGTTTAGCGCTTTGGTATGGGCATCTACTTGCTTTGCCAGTTCAATATCCACGGCTGACAATGCTTGGCTCTGCTCGGCAGCAACCGCACTAGCTGCATTCTTTTGGCTCAGCTCTCGGCTCATACTGGCTTCAATTTGTTCTGGAGTGACGCCTTTATCCATCAACTGTCGAATTTCAGCATCAGTTAGCTGAGAAACACCCTTACCTCCGGTAAGTACAGCGATTTCAGAATCGACTTCAAGGCTCTTCTCCTGATTTGCAGCCTTAGCTTGTTGTGTCGCCTTATCCGTAACGGAAACTCCTGCAACAGAAGCACCGGTGATATTACCTTGGGCTTGTTCTACCTGACCTTGCTGAGGCAAGCCTTTGCCGTTTGGCGCTTGATTTAGGGTTTTGTTTGCCTCATCCAATTGACCAAGCAATTTATTGCCTTCGCTCATCGCTGCATTGGCTTGCGATGCCTGCGTAGCACCATCTACCGCTGATGGACCCTGAGTTTGGGATTGAGCAATATGTTCTTTAGATTCGTTAGTCGTATCCTGCGCATCTTTACCATCTGCCTTATCTGCAACAGTCTTATCAGCGACAGTGCTATCAGTGCCCGAATTGGCTTTGAGCTGAGCCTCAGATCCAGACGCAGCCTCTGCTGATGTTTTATCAGCAGCTTTCTCGCCTTCTACTTCTGAAGCTGCTTGCTTGCTTTGCGCTTCGCTCACTTCGTCAGTAGCCTTTGATTCAGCGGAATCACCTTTGTTCGCTTCGGCTGACGCTTCACCTTCGGTAGATGTCTGTTTAGTATCAGGTTTCGCAGTGCTTTCTGTGTCTTTTGCTGCGACTTTACTGTCACTTTCTTCAAAGCCGAGCGCTTCTTTAAAGGACTCAAAGAAACCTTTAGAGTCGCCGGTTTCTTCTACCTTGGAAGAGGCAGAGCCGGTGTCCAACAACGATGACGTTTTGTTGGTCGCTGAATTTGAGGAAAGACTAACATTCATATATACAAGCTCTATCTACTAGCTTTGCTGCCATGAATCAGGCAACAAAAAGAAAGTCGGATGCTTTTCATGCCTTTGGTGGGCATAACGCGCAATTTTATATAAAACGGAGCAAGAAACATGCCTATAAGTTCGGTTCTCACAATATCGAGAACAGCACCTACGTCATTCGTGGCTTAGGATCACATCTTCTTTCGGCTGTATAACAGAGTCGAGAACTCATCCATTTGCTTTTGTTCTCTTTGATCTTGCAGCTTTGCTTTCTCTTTCTGCTTTTTCTCCATCAACCACTCGTAGGATTTACGTTTTTTTCGTAACTCCATCCAGTAGCTTTGGCAGTTGTCGACTTGATTTTTAAAGTGGTGCTCGGCTTCTCTCTGTTTGGATAACGTCTCATCCAACTGAGTTAAGAAGCGGTTCAAGTGACCATATTGGCTCGCCGTTAAGCCTGCCTTACCGCGGTCAACGAGCTGCTGACAGTAATCCAGTCGATACTTTTCAATCTGCGCAACTTGTTCATAGTATCCTTGCAGCTCAGAGTTCGCTTTGTTGAGCGCGAGTACGGCTTGGTTCTCTTGATCTTTGGCTTGATCGAGCAAAAATTCTAATGCGTTATCCATGACTAACCTTATTCACTCGTTAGCCACCCAATACATGTTTCAACATGTTGACGCACATGTCGTATGGGACAGTTTCTTTCATCTTCTGCTGCAAGTACTCATCCAGTTTTGGTTTCAACGTGAAGGCACTATCGATTGCTGGATCCGTTCCTGGCTTGTATGCACCAATCGACACCAAATCTTGGTTTTTACGACAAATAGACAGCACTTGCCTTACCGCTTTCGACATCAAGACATGTTCTTCAGTGGTAATTTGCGGCATAACACGACTGACGGATTTCTCAACATCAATCGCCGGGTAATGACCCGCATCGGCCATCTCACGCGACAACACAACGTGACCATCGAGAATCGCTCGCGACGCATCCGCAATCGGATCTTGTAAGTCATCGCCCTCGGTTAACACGGTAAAGAAAGCGGTAATTGAACCTTGTTCATCATTGCCGTTACCTGCTCGTTCCACCAGCGCAGGAAGCTTAGCGAAGACTGATGGCGGATAACCTTTGGTTGCTGGTGGCTCACCCACAGACAGAGCAATTTCACGCTGAGCCTGAGCAAAACGGGTCAATGAATCCATTAGTAACAGAACATCTAAACCTTGGTCTCGGAAGTACTCGGCGACAGCCAACGCGGTTTGACAGCCTTTTAAACGCATCAATGGTGATGAATCTGCAGGAGCGGCAACAACAACCGAACGTTTACGGCCATCTTCACCAAGAATCTCTTCAATAAATTCTTTAACTTCTCGTCCACGCTCACCAATTAGCCCGACTACCACCACTTGTGCCGTTGTGCCTCGAGTCATCATGCCGAGCGTAACCGACTTACCCACACCAGAACCCGCAAATAGGCCGATACGCTGCCCTTTCCCCACCGTGAGCAAACCATTAATGGCTTTTAATCCTACATCAAGTGGTTCAGAAATCGGTTTACGAGCTAGAGGGTTGATTGGCTCAGCATTAAATGAAGCGCGTTGCTCAGTATAAATTGGACCTAGCCCGTCGAGTGGATTACCGACACCATCGATCACTCGACCAAGCAACTCCATCCCAACCGGAATACCGCTCTCTGAGGTCATTGGCGTGACACGAGCGCCAGGTAATATCCCAGTGATTTGCTCACTTGGCATCAAAAATAGATTATCGCCAGAGAAGCCGACCACTTCTGCTTCCATATGACCAGACATGGTTTCAACTAAACACAAGCTGCCGATGGGTGCTTTACAGCCCGTCGCTTCCAGCGTTAAGCCAATTACTCGTACTAACTTACCTGATGCAATTGGTCGCGATTTTAGCCCTTCGACTTTGTATTGGCTAAGACGGTTCGCTAACTCAAGCATTACTCATGGCCTTGGTGACGGTTTACGCCGCAGAAACTATGAAGCACGTTCTTCACACGCTCTTCCATGCGGTAATTAACACTCGACTCACCCGCTTCGATTTGTACGTCACCACGATTGAGTGCAGGCTCTGCCACCAGCGTCCAATTACGGCAATCCAATTCAGTCTCGCCATACGCAGAGCGAATAATCGCGACGTCTTCAGGGTTAAGCTTCAATGTGATCGCGTGACCAGAGATCGGCAATGACTCTACCGATTCTTTGACGGTATCTAATATGATCTGTGGGTTGGTTTGTACTTCAACATGAACCACTTCTTTGACCATGGTCAGCACCATGTCGACCAGTTGTTTCTCAACCTGAGCGTTCATTAGCTCCAAAGGTTGGGCAAACTGATTAGCAAGTCCCATAAAGATAGCAACTTGCTGTTGAATATACTCCTGACCTGCAGTTACGCCTTCAAGCTTACCGGCTTCGTTGCCTTCTTCGTGGCCTGCAGCAAAACCTTCTTCTTTGCCTTTTTCATAACCTTGCTTAAAGCCCACCTCTTGGCCTTGATGCAGTCCTTCCTGATAAGCGCCTTGTTTAATCAGTTCGATTTGCTCTTCAGTCAGAACCAGTTCTTCATCTTCAATGGCTTCTTCAACGGTTGGCATCCAACTAGGGTCGTAGTTAAAGGCGGTTTCTTTGGCTTGTTTACTCACATCAGAGGTGTAATCTGGCAGCCCCCATTTTTGAGGTTGAGCTACCGTATTATCTTCTTCAGGGCGAAGGAAGCCGCGTTTTCTATCACCTGACATATCAGTACCTATCTATGAGTAAGTCAAACTGCATTGTAAATTCAAGCAGTTAAACTTAATTAATTTATGGTTCGAGATTGGATAAAAAAAGCCCCAGCAGTGTGGGGCTTTGAGGTTTCTGTATTAAAGGAACTCGTCGGCGCCACCAGACAGCATAATCTCGCCACTGTCTGCCATTTTCCTCGCAATCCCCAAAATCTCTTTCTGAGCCGCTTCAACGTCAGAAACTTTCACTGGCGGCATCGCCTCAATATCGTCTCTCATCATATCTGCTGCACGTTTCGACATGTTCTTGAAGATCTTCTCACGTAAACCTTCATCAGCGCCCTTAAGGGCTTTCTGTAGAACGTCTTGTGGAACATCACGCAGCAACCTCTGGACACCTTGATCATCAACTTCAATAAGGTTTTCAAAGACAAACATCAGATCTTGAATCTGCGTTGCCATGTCTTCGTCTTGGTCACGGATTTGATCCATCAAGACGCCTTCCACGTTGTTGTCCATGTAGTTCATGATCTCAGCCGCGGCTTTCAGGCCACCAATTTTGGCAGCTTGAGCACCCGCTTGACCCGCGAACTGTTTCTCCATGATTTCGTTCAGTTCAGCAAGCGCCGAAGGTTGTACTTCTTCAAGGTTGGCAATACGCATCATCAGATCCAGACGAACGCGTTCTGGGAACTGAGACAATATTTCTGCCGATTGGTCAGAATCGAGGTACGACAACACAATGGTTTGAATTTGAGGGTGCTCGTTGATGATAATGCTCGCCACCTGACGAGGATCCATCCACTTAAGCGAATCCAAACCTTTCGAACCTGTGCCGAGGAGGATTTGGTCAACAAGGTTATTCGCCTTATCTTCACCAAGGGCAGCCACCAGCGCATTACGCATGAAGTCTTCGCTGCCCATACCAATGTTGGTATACTTCTGAATATCATCCAAGAAAGCACGGTGCACTGCGCCTACTTTCTCTTGGGATAGGTCTGTAGCTCGCGCCATCGCACTACCCACACGCTGAACCTGCTTTGGCTCTAGGTGACGAATAATGCCAGCAGCATCTTCTTCATTTAAACTTAGCAATAAGATCGCAGCGCGTTCATCGCCTGAGATAGAGTCGATATCCACGCTAGAGACATCAAGCACTTCACCGCCTTCCGTTTGTTGTGGATCTATTTCGTTAGCCATCTACCATCCAATTTTTAACTACTTGAGCTGCTAGCTCTGGTTCATTCGCTACGAGTGCACGCACTGCTTTCAGCACGTCTTCGTCTTTATGAAGGTTTGGTAAGTCAATACTTGAACCAAACTCAAACAGTTCGCCACCTTCGATATCTCCACCAATTAAGCTGGTTTCGCCATCAGCACCAATTGGCATACCGTCAGGACCATACATCTGTTCATCGTTATCCGCTGCAGGATTAAGCAGTTTTTTCATTGCTGGACGAACAAGCACCAACACCACCACAATGATGACCAACGCACTTGCGAACCAACGTACCCAATCATTAAAGTTTGGATGCTCCCAAATTGGGACATCTGGGACAATGTCAGTGACTTGTGGTGCAAACTGCATGCTTAATACGTTGAGCAAATCGCCACGGGTTTCATCAAAACCCACAGTGCCAATCAAAACCTGGCGAATCGCGTTGATCTCGCTCACAGGGATTGGCGTGTGGACCACTTCACCCGTATCTGGATTCAATGATTGACGGTCTTTTATCGCGACAGATACTGTCTGACGGTTAACCGTTCCACTCTGTTTACGTTCGTGGCTAATGGTTGTGTCTAACTCGAAGTTTCGGGTCGCTTCTTTATGAACCGAACCTTGGCCCGTCAAAGAACCATCTTTCATTTGGGCAACATCTTGTGGAATTGAGGCATCAGCAGGTGGCTGATTACTCAAAGCACCAGGAATTCCGGCAACCGTATTGCCATTATTGTAGTCTTCTAGCGTGTACTCACTTCGAGTCGCGGGGGTATTTGGATCAAAACGTTTTCTCGTTTGCTCCACCGCACTAAAATCGAGCTGAATATCCACCTGAGCGGTATAGTTACCAAACCCAAGAATAGGAATCAGAATAGAGTCAATTTTTTCACGCAGCGCTTGCTCTTGGTTACGCTCTAATTCATGTTCTTTACGACGCGCCGCTGACATAGGGTCTTGAGAGCCTGAGCTCAACAATCGACCATGCTGATCGGTTACGGTAATACGTGAGGTTTTCATTCCCGGAACGGCACTCGCCACCATATCCACAACAGAATCCACTTCTTGCTGCTTAAGGTTGGTGCCCGTTTTAAGGGTTAGGAATACAGAAGCAGAGGCTTCTTGATTGTGACGCACGAACACACTTTGCTTTGGCAAGGCCAATAAAACCTGTGCTTTACGAACCTGTTTCATCTGTTCAATGGCTTTCGCAAGCTGTCTTTCACGGCTTAACTTAAGGCGCTCTTGCTCCAAACGTTGTGACACACCAAAACCCATATCTTGCATGAGAATGTCATCACCCGCGTTTCGCTCTTGGTTCAAACCAGCTCGAACCATATTCAACTTCAGAGAGTTGTACTCGCTGGCAGGAACAGAGATAGTGTTGCCTTCAAGAGAGTACTCGATCTTTTGCAGATCTAAGTAATCCAGAACGGGGATCAACTCTTCTGTTTCGTAAGCCCCTAATGGACGCATTTCTGGCTCTTTTACCCAGAAAAACAGCATAACAATAAGCGCTACACAAATAGAGATGGAAAGAACTAATACAACCTGACGAAGTAAATCGAGATCGCCCACGGCCATATCGAATTTCGATGAACTGCGTTCCCCCAGATCGGGATTTTGCCCTTCTCCGTCAAGCTCAGAACCTGCAATAAGTGCGTGATCGTTACTATCGTTTACGGTTAAATCTGTTGTTTGACTATTATCTGCCACTATTTAACTACCTAAATTATACCGGCATATTCATCAGCTCTTTGTACGATTCGACCAATTTATTTCTAATTTGGATCGTCGCCTCAAAAGCCACACTAGATTTATTACGAGCAATCATCACATCGGATAGAGACACGCTTTGGTCACCACTATCAAAACGTGCTTGAAGATTACCTGAGGTCTTTTGTAATGAGTTCACATTATTGATGGCTTTCGTAAGCATGTTGCCAAAATCTGCACCGACCGCTTGCCCTGTTACTGTAGGACGCGCGCTAGCAGCTTCAACCATCATTGCCTGCATTTCGCCTTGTAAACCATCTATTTTCATCTACCACCTCAGGAGTCAAAATTATGACTATCTATTTCGCTGTATTATTGACTGAGCAATTAGCGTGCCACACATTATTTTGACTAGACATCGTACTACAACAATCAGAAAGCTGGCACTACTAATCTATCCTCAGTTTGGGATATCTATTCCAGCATCGCGCATTTTCGCCAACTTATAGCGCAATGTACGAGGGCTAATGCCCAGTTTTTCGGCCATATCTTTGCGTCGACCATTGCACGCGATCAAGGTTTCAAGAATTATTGCATACTCTTGATCTCTAAGCTCATTACCAAGTCCTTCACTACTAGCTACTACTTTATTGATTGGGTTTGCTTCAGAAATAGGTTTAAGTTCTGGCGCCACAACATCACTGCCTTCAACAATTTGTTGGAGACCACTCGCATCTTGCCAATCAACACCTTCAAGAAGGATATGCTCACCAGATATATGCTCTTTCTCACTCAATATTAGAGCACGCTGTACCACATTGTCTAATTCGCGAACATTGCCCGGCCACGGATAATTGACGAGTTTGCTGATCGCTTGCGCTGACATAACCGGTACAGGCATACCAAGTTTGGTGCAATGACGCTCAACTAAGTGCTTGGCTAAAGGCTCAATATCCCCTTTTCGCTCACACAGTGGTGGCCAAGAAATTGGGAATACATTCAAACGGTAGTATAAATCCTCACGGAAATTCCCTTCAGAAACATACTGTTTAAGGTCACGGTTACTGGTCGCTAATACACGAACATCCAATTTGATGCTCTTACGACTACCTAATCGCTCAACTTCGCGCTCTTGCAAAACACGCAGTAGTTTGGCTTGTAGGCTAAGATCCATCTCACTGATCTCATCCAACAGAATCGTACCGCCCTGCGCTTGCTCGAATTTCCCCGGGCAAGCTTGAATAGCGCCAGTAAATGCGCCTTTTTCATAACCAAACAGGGTCGCTTCTAACATGTTGTCTGGGATCGCCGCGCAGTTAATTGCGACAAACGGGCCATCTTTTCGGCTAGAAGCATTGTGAATGTAGCGAGACATCACCTCTTTACCAGAACCACTCGGGCCTAACACCATGACGTTGGCATCGGTTTTCGCAACTTTATCAGCGAGCATCATTAGCTTGATACTTTTTTCATCAGCAACGATAGCGTCACCATTGTCATCCGACTTAACGGGAGCATAGCGGCTCACCATGTTTAGCAATACTTCAGGCGCAAATGGCTTCGCCATGTAGTCGATCGCGCCCTCTTTCATTGCCGCCACGGCATCTTCGATGTTGGCATAGGCAGTCATCAACAGTACCGGTAAATTTGGCCAATGCTGCTTGATGTTTCGCAATAGTGCCAAACCACCCATGCCCGCCATTTGAACGTCAGACACAACAATATCAACAGAGTTGGATTTTAATTTTACCAGAGCATCTTCCGCACTATCCGCTTCCAGCCATTCATAGCCAGCAAGCGCGAGAGTATCGACAAGGGCTTCGCGTAGACCTTCATCATCTTCGACGATTAACACTTTGCTTTGAGCCATAGGATTCTCCAGTGTAAATTCAGTTCAACTTATTAGTCTTCAGTAGAAGCGCTTCTTTCAAGTGGCAAGCACATGGTAAAACATGCGCCATCACCTTCTTCTGAGATCAATTCCAGCCGGCCTTCATGGGCTCGACATACCATTTGTACAACCGCTAAGCCTAAACCTGTACCTTGAGAACGGGTGGTAAAGAAGGGTTCCATAATTTTACCTTGAAGCTCCTTGGGTACACCGGGGCCACTGTCTTGTACTGATATCTTAAGTTCACCGTTTACCGGTCTAAAAAACACATCAATCTGCGATTCCTTACCAGCAATTTGAACCGCATTCAAAACCAAGTTGCTTAACGCCGAAGCGATCGCATTAGCATTACCAAACATTTGAGTCTCTTCGCCTTCAACTTCTTGGCAATAATCAATCTGGTTGGTTTTTAATGCCGCTTCAACCATGGGATGGAATTCATTGATCAATTCAGCCACAGTAAATGGCTTAACTACTTTGTTGTCGCCACCTTTAGCAAACAACAGCATATCATTAACTTGCTTCTCTAAGTCATGCAACCTGTCCATAAGCTTAGATTGAAAACGCGTCTTTGTTGCCGACGGTAGGTTTGGCGCGGCAAGGTTTGATGCATACAGCATCGCGCTAGAAAGTGGAGTGCGAACCTGATGCGCAAGCGAAGCTACCATTCGACCTAACGACGACAAGCGCTGGAGATCACTCACACGAGATTGCAATAGGCGAGTCTCAGTCAGGTCGGTAATCAATATCAGTTGACCTGTCGTAGAAGCGGAAATCGCTAAACGCACTTTTCGTCCGTTCTTTAATGAGATCTCATGACCGTCATCGTCTTTTGGGTCGAAGGCACTTTGAATCACCGAAAACCACTTCTCACCAACTAACTCAACACTGAGAATACGGTGCGCTTCTGGGTTGGCTTCTCTCACTTCACCATGTGTATCTAACAAGATAACACCAGCGGGCATCACATCGAGCACTTGTTTATAGCGCTCAACTTGCTGCTCAACAGAATCTAGATGTGACTGATTTTCTGGTTCGTTAGATACGTGCATATCAAAAATTTGCCTCAAATACTAAAACAGCCTGGCACGTACAATACGAGTCAGGCTATTTGCTATATTTATCACATAGTTAATCAAGCAACAACTCGGCTATGTTTTATCGATTCAATTAGTTAAAGTTAAAATTTAGCTAAAAGTATGTACTATTTTTTGTGTTTTCGTCTAAAGCTAAATACTAACGCTGTAAGTTATATTTACGCATTTTTTCAACCAGAGTGGTTCTTCGCATTCCAAGCATGTCGGCAGCACGAGCAACGATCCCCCCCTGAGCCTCCAAGGCTTGACTAATCATGTTCACTTCCATATCAGCGAGCAGCTCTTTCAGATTAACCCCTTCAGCGGGTAACTCTTGAGGCGCATTCACATTATCGGCAATATCATCTTGCTGATCAAAACTGAAATCTTCGGAAAACAAGTCCGCCAATGCATCGCGCTCTTGTTCTTCTTCAGAGGTAAAGCTATTAAATTCAGGTTGGAACTCAGGAATATCGCTGTATCTGTACTTCGTTGGAAGATGATTAACGTCGACCAGACTATTCGGATAGAGGATCAACATTCGTTCAATGAGGTTAGCAAGTTCACGAACATTACCTGGCCAATCATGTTCCATCAAAGAGTTGATGGCACGCGGCGTAAAGCAAATAGGCATGCTACCTTCCGCTTCCATTCTGGTCATTAGCTCTTGAAGCAACAGTGGAATATCTTCTTTACGATGTTGAAGTGCCGGCATTTCAATCGGGAAGACATTCAAGCGGTAGTAAAGGTCCTCACGGAAAGATTCATCGTCGATCATATCTTCGAGGTTGCGGTGTGTGGCTGCTATCACACGGACATTAGCTTGAATGGTAGTGTTGCCACCTACGCGTTCAAAGCAACGCTCTTGTAAAACACGCAACAGTTTAACTTGCATCGCCATTGGCATATCACCAATTTCATCAAGGAACAACGTGCCACCTTCGGCTAACTCAAAGCGGCCTTTACGTGCGGTAATTGCGCCGGTAAACGCCCCTTTCTCGTGGCCAAATAGTTCACTTTCGAGCAAATCGGCTGGAATCGCGCCACAATTCACAGGCACAAATGGTCCAGTACGACGCTTAGAATGGTAGTGAATATTACGCGCTACCACTTCTTTACCCGTACCCGATTCGCCAAGAATCAATACGTTAGCTTCCGTAGAAGAGACTTGTTCAATTAAGTGACGTACTTCTTGAATGCCTGAACTTTGCCCCACTAGGCTACGAAACAGCGTGTTCTTACGTGCCGAAGACACAACTTGCCCCCCTTTTCGGCCTAAGAAGTCTTTACAGTGCCTTAATGCATCACTTAATTGAGGGTAGTTGAGAGGAAGCTCGAGTTCGCCAACGAAGTTAGTTAGCTCATCAACCGAGTAATTGTTTTTGCTAATCACAAGTAAAGGAATGTGATTGGCGTGAACAAGCTGTTCATTCAATAATATGTTGAAGCCTTTACCTTTAATTGAGCCGATAATACAGCCTGCCCACGGTAATGACCAGTCAACTTTGCGCGCTTGTTCAGAGCTGATAACTTCACAGCTCTCTCCTACAAACTCTAATATTGTGCTTAAATTGTGACGATCTTGAGCGTTATCGTCGACGACAAGCAGTTTTGCCAAACCTTGCATAAGTAGGAATTATTGCCTTTATTTTGGTGCGATGCGGAAAAACGGTGAGCAACGTAATCGATAAAAACAGAAAAAAATATCAATGATTATGTTTACGTGAACAAATTAAGGAAATCAGCAACGAAAAAAGCCATTAGGCTATCTAATGGCTTCTATTTTATTTGATTAAAAAAATAAGGCAACCAACCAATTAAAGGATATGAGATTGGTTTAAACTGCAATTTTTCGTTAAATACCTACCTCAGTAGAGGTCAAGTTGTGATATTCATTCGGAATTTGGTCCCAAGCGCCCTTAATTTCGCGGATAATATCAACAACATCATCAATGGGTTGTGGATCATTTTTGTGATTTGCCGCAGAAATTTGCGTGATCATGAACTCATAAAGTTGATCTAGGTTTTTCGCTATATCGCCGCCGTCATCCATAGACAGGCAACTACGTAGGCTAATAATGATATCTAAAGCTTTACCAAGTCGCTCACCTTTCACTGGGATATTACCCGCCTGCATTGCCGCCTTGCCTTGGATCAAGCGCTCAATAGCTCCTGCCATTAACATTTGCACAATTTTATGCGGTGAAGCAGCCGTTAGCTGACTATCCACTGATACCTTTTTATATGCCTGTAAAGAACCGCGCATAGTAAACCTCTTCTATAAAAACTTTTTGTATTGTTGAACTGATTTAGCACCGTGACGATACTTGTGTAGGTTTTCACCTATTAGATTCGTCTCAGACTGCATCAATTCGACCAATTTTCTGGTTCTGGCAATGGCTTCAAACCATTCAGAACTTTGCTTAACGTCAGGATGTGAGTCGATTAATTGAAACACGTTTTGCAATAACTGATCTCTGTTATCGACAAGCTGTGTTATTTCTTCAGCATTAATTTCACTTAATTCGAGCTTAGAGATAATTAGTTGATCTAGTTCACAAAGCTTTTGAAGTTGTCCATTCATTTACTAGCCCAACGCATTCATCATACTGCCCAACTGAGACTGCATCTTACTGGTCGCATCTTGCATCGCAGTAAACTTAGAGTGAGTGCGGTTCTCTAGGCTATCCATGCGGCGATCGAGCGCGCTTTGATCATCAGCTAAACGATAATTTTGCTCGACTAAGCTCTTTTCTCTCGTACGAATTGAGCCAGTGATACCAGTGATGCCTTGAATCGCATCTTCGACCTTTTTAGCGAAACCGTTGTTACCACCAAAGAACTCACCCAACTTGTCGAAGTTGTTGTTCAGTTGGCGGTCGAGCATGTCGTAGTTGATCTCTAACGAGCCTTGTCTTGTAGTCGTGATACCAAATTCAGTCAAAGACTTAAGGTTATCGGGTGCACCTTCAATACTTGATGAGAACACACCTTTAAGACGCGAATCGGCGTTACGGACCGTACTGTCTCCAGAAAGAGGACCTTTTTGTCCAGTCATTGGGTCAACGCCCGCTAAATTTTTGGAGACTTGATAAAACTGATTGTAAGAATTGACGAACGCTTCAATATCTTGGCGAACACTATTACGGTCATACTCCACACCAATTTCTGCTGGCGGCTTATCTTTTGGTGTTTTTCCTTTTACCGTAATATCAATCCCTTCCACGGCATCTTCAATCACATTGTTATTACTAGAGAGCTGAGCAACGCCATCCAAAACCACCATTGAGTCTTGTCCAGCTTGAACTTCAGCCATACCACTGTAGGCATCAAAAGCCTGTTGAGCCTGAACCAAGTCAGCTTGTGCTTTATCGACCTTCTCTAAATGCTCACGCTCTTCCGGTTCTAATTTGGCACGTTCAATCTTTTTAGCTTGTTCAGCCGTCAATTCGCCTTTTTGAACTTTCTCAGCCAGATCCGCTTTTTCTTGTGAAATTTTTTCTTCGATACGCGCTTGTTCAGCCTCAAGCTTTTGTTGGGCTTCTTTTGGTGTCACGTAGGAATCGGTCAGCGTACCTGATGCGGCATTGGACCACCCCGGCACATCGGGTGCCTTCTCTATCGCCTTTTCATCAAGCTCAAGTTCTGGAGTGTAATAAGAGTCCAATAACGTACCAGAGGCCGTTTCCGTCCAGCCTGGAATATTATCTTCAGGCATCACCGATTTTGCAGCCTGAGCAGCGTCTAGCGCTGCTCGACCATCGGCTGCAGCCTGCTCGCCGTAGCTAAGGCTATCACTCTGAGCAGAATTACCCTTTCCACCTTCTTGTGGCGGAATCTGATTGCCGTCAGCATCAAGTTGAGACTTATTAGCCTCACTAAAGGGTTCTAAGACTGCAACTTCTTGCCCTGGTGCAGGCTTAGAAAGGATCTCTTGAGCGGAAAGACGAGCTTTCTCCAACGTTTTAACACGCTCTTCAAGAGTCTTGTATTCGAGTTTTTTGAGAGGATTCGCAGTATCAGATTCAACATTGATACTGATCTGCTGATCGGAACCGGACTGGTTCGAGGCAACAATAAGTCGTGGGCCTTCAACATCATTGATAACCGATGCGCGAACGCCTGGGTTGCTATCTGCGCCGTTTATGCTGCGAACAATATCGATAAGTTTCGATCTATCGCCAACTTGTACATCAAAACTATTGTCACCAAGCGAAATCTGCAGCTTACCTGGGCCAAACTTCATATCCTCTGATAGTACATCAGAAGCCACTTTATGGCTCTGGGCAAGCTGCAACACATCGATGGCATATTTGCCAGCGATCGCTTCAGTAGTCGCGGTCGCAGAAACAAGACCTTCATCGGTACTTTCCACTGTTCGCACAGCAAAAGCTTTTTCCTGACGAAAGTTTGTCATCAGGTTTTTCATCGAGTCAAGGGATTCTCTGAGTCTTCCATAGGCACTAATGCTGGTATCGATTCGCGTTCGTTCATTGTCGATTCGTTGCTGTTTAGGTACGCGCTCCGAATCAACAATTTTGCTGACCATGGAATTGATATCCATGCCAGACGAAATCCCCATTGGGCCAAAACTCATTAAATCACCTCAATAATACGACTTAAACCTTCACCTCAAATATTCGACTATTCGAGTTTTGGGCTGCTAGGCGTCTTAGAATTTCAAGCATTTCTTCATCGGGTATTTGGCGAATAATATCACCGGTTGTGGTCTCATAAATGGTCACCACATCCCGACCTGACTCTTCATCGACTTTAAAAGCAACACCCTTGTTAAGAGAGGAGATAAACTCGTTTACCTTCTCCACCATCTTGACTCGCTCTTCATCATTTAGCTCTTGTCTATCTTGAGCTAATTGAATCGCTGCTGCGGTAGCCTCTTCTTTTGATTTATCTACCTTGTCATAAGATGTTGCTTCTTTCAGTCGTGAAGTGCTCGACGCACTACTACCTTCATCGCTTGCAAATTTAATGCCATTGGGTGAGCCATAAGGCTGGATGTTCGATGCGTTGGATGGTATTTCCATAACACTCTCCCTCCCTCCTTTATGAGCCATACAGTAAAACTCTACAAGAGTAGAGTTTACTGCTACTTACCGAAGTAAGTTTAGCCCAATAAGCTTAGAGCTGCTGACGGTGACTGCTTCGCTTGCGCTAAGATAGAAGTACTCGCCTGTTGTAGAATTTGAGACTTCGTCATTGCCGTTGTTTCTTTCGCGTAATCGGTATCTTTGATACGGCTCTTAGATGCATTAACGTTTTCGTTGATGTTGTCTAAGTTGCTGATTGCGTGGTCAAAACGGTTTTGGAAAGCACCAAGAGAAGCACGGTTACTATCAACAGATTTTAGTGCGCCATCAATAATAGATACTGCTTCGTTTGCACCCGCAACCGATGTTACGTCGATGTCGTTAACAGTAACGTCTTTACCAGCACCAATACCTAATTCACCAGCAAGGCTGCCACCAAATTCAACATCGCCTTCAACTTTTTGGCTTGAAGCGAAAAGTTGCAGTTTGCCACCTTCACCTACAGACGCTTTAACATCTTGGCTTTGACCATTGATGTAAGTTGCTAGCTCTTCGATGTCGTTGCCTTCCTTCGCAGAAATAGACAATTCTTGTGCTTCACCAAACTTATCGTTGTATTTGATCGTTAAGTCAGCACCAGCACCTACACGCCAAGAAGCATCTTTGCCTTCTTCTACGCTGTAGCTCTTACCACCCATATCTTGAGTGTCAGTACGCATGTTATTCATTGTGAGCATTACTGCTTCACCAGAATCTGCACCGATTTGGAAAGATTGACTGCCGTAAGTACCGTTAAGAAGCTTGTTACCACCAAAAGAGGTCGTTTCAGCGATACGGTTAAGTTCTGTATTTAGAGCAGAAACTTCTTCTTGGATCGCAACACGTTCAGATTTGCTGTTCGAACCGTTTGAAGATTGAAGAGAAAGGTCACGCATACGTTGCAGAATGTTGGTTGACTCATTCATTGCACCTTCAGCTGTTTGTGCAATAGAGATCCCGTCATTCGCATTTTTCACAGCCATATCTAGGCCACGGCTTTGCGACGTTAAGCGGTTAGAGATTTGTAGGCCCGCAGCATCATCTTTTGCGCTATTGATTTTATAGCCAGAAGACAAACGCTCCATTGATTTTTGAGTACCTTCAGCCGCGCTATTTAGGTAGCGCTGAGCCGTCATTGCAGACACGTTAGTGCTTACATTAATCGCCATAGTTGATCTCCTTTAGGCATTTTTTTTAATGCACCTATGTGACTCTCACCTCACACAAATACATATCAAATTGTTTTATGTACCATTGTCTCTCTCACCTTACATTGGTACATATCATTTCTCTCAATCCCTTTAACGGCCCCTTAGTTAGAAGCTTTAATAAAAAATGTACTTTTTTTCGTATTCTTTTCAACAACAAAGAAAAGTGTGACCGAACTTCAACTAATAAAACATCATTTCCCGCTCCCGTGATTCTCTACGACGAGGAATGAAAGTGATGGGACTCGCTTTACTCCCACTCCTCAGCTCCGCAATTTCCCAGCCCCTTCCGATACCAAACAACAGGCAATAAAAAACCCAGCCGAAGCTGGGTCTGTTTAGCGCTCATCTCTCACCACGAGCTAATTTGTGGAAGCCTAACGTTAACGCTTATGCTCAACAACGCTTATAGTCAACGTGGCCTTTCAATCGATTAACCTAGTAGGCTAAGTGCCGAGTTCGGTGCTTGTTTCGCTTGAGCAAGAATCGAACTTGAAGCTTGAGAAAGGATCTGAGACTTAGTCATCTGAGTCGTTTCTTTCGCGAAGTCGGTATCTTTAATACGGCTCTTAGAAGCATTAACGTTTTCGTTAATGTTGTCTAAGTTGCTGATAGCGTGGTCGAAACGGTTTTGGAAAGCACCCAGTTCAGCACGGTGGCTGTCTACATACTTAAGTGCCGCATCGATTACTGCTACAGATTCTTGTGCGCCACCAACAGACGTTACGTCGATAGTATCAACCGTGACTTCTTTGCCCGCTTGGATGCCTAGCTCACCAGCAAGACCGCCAGAGAAAGACACATCGCCGCTC
>NZ_JBGOOM010000036.1:0-33185 GCF_041439575.1 Vibrio sp. 5S239
ACCTCAGCCTTCCAAGCTGATGATGCGGGTTCGATTCCCGCTGCACGCTCCAACTTCTTCTTAAGCTTCATTACGTGTTTTCTTCCAGCGATACCCTATTCAAAAACTTTCTCCATTAGTTAGGTCCATAGTCATTAAATCTATCTTGATTAAACTTATTTTGTTTAAGCTTAGATTAACGAATCAACGTTAATAGACCAACCAAAGCTATTAACTCCTTAAATCGCTTCGTATTTCTGACAGCTATCTAAATCACACATTGCAGCTCAACTTTTAATGATTTTCAAAATTGTTCCAATTTAATAATCTTGGTCAATATCCGAAAAATCAGTTGTGTTAATGTGCGCGCATTAGCAACAACCCATAAATAATAAAAATGTTTAAAAGCAATGAGTTAACAATTAACATCGAAGCAATTAATGTCGCGCTGGCAAAAGTTGAAAAATGCCAATAAAATTCAGCTAGATACATTGAAAGGTTATGTGAACAGCGAGGCTGTACTGGCTTTTCGATCGCTGAATGAAGCAGAATCAATCGACGACAAGTTTAAAAAGGTCATGGCAGAGCTGCCGCACCTGAGCGGCGAAGCACACCACCTGCTTGAAACTTCTATCTTGCTACAGTGATTCTAACTACAGATAAGCCTCAGCCAATACAAGTTAGTTCATGTATTCCTGAACAGGTTGAGACTTATCTTTAACTGGTCACAATGTTTAACCAATGACTTAGCTGCCACACAAAGCTGTGCTGATAGGTTGAAATGAGTTGGTGATGTAACGCCCTCGAATTACTCCCAGAAGTTCCACCACTTTTTGCTGTTTTCTTCACGCTGCTGTTGGCCTTTCTCTGACCCTTTTCCTTCTTCTTTACGCTCTTGTTCCGCTTTCTTGTCTTTCTGCTTTTCTAATCCCGACTTTTCTTCGTCATTATCCATATCATCTTCAAGCTTTTCTTTCTTATCTTTGAGCTTCTCTTTACTCTCTTCGAGGGCTTCTTTCTCGTCTTCCAAATCGTCGAGTTCTTTATCTAGTTTCTGCTTATCTTTTTTGTTCTTACTTTTTTTCGCTTTCTTATTTTTCTCTTCGATCATTGAATCAAGCTGCTTCTCACGATCATCAATTTCGCCTTCAACTTTTTTAGCCTCAGCGAGCGTTTTCACTTCTTCTAAATCGGGCTTACCTTTACCAGCCCACTCAGGTTTAGCAGCAATGCTGTGGGTCGACCACGTTATTAAAGCCCCCGTTACTGCAAGTACTAGAACTGTCTTATTCATCCTTAAACTCCTATTCCTATAGTCTTTTAAAGCTAATACCTAAATAGCACTAAAACAAGGTAGCCATACCTAACACTCATCCCTTTGAACTAGATATGGCTTGTGTATCACCTTATAGCGTTAACGACTTCACCATACCCGCTTCAGCGTGACCAGGAATATTGCACGCGAACTCTACGTTATTATCACCATGGAAATGCCACAACAATTGCTTCGCTTTACCCGGTTTAACCGTAACTGTGCTACCCGAGTCATGAGCGTGATTACCCATATTTTTCATCATTTCACGGTGCTCTAATTGCTCTGAAGCAGAACCAATCGAGAATTCATGATCAATCTTACCGGTGTTCATCACAACGAACTGCACCACGTCGTTCGGCTCAATATCAACCTTGTTCTTAAATGTGATTTTCATATCGTCACTTAGCAGAACATGAACCACTTTATCCGGCTTTGCGCCTGTCGCAGGCATACCCACTTCAGACATGCCTTCCATATTCATCATCGAATGGTCCATCTTTCCATCCTTCATCATGCTGTGATCCATTTTTGAATGATCCATCTCTCCAATCTTCATCATCGAGTGATCCATATTCGAATGGTCCATTTCAGCAAAAGCCGTTGCAGTAGTTAACGTCAGTGCAATCGCAATAAATGTCTTTTTCATGATCGTTCCTTAGATTAATTCAGTTATTTATTTGTTAGTTTCACATGTTCATGTGGTACGCCCTTACTCACTCTGTTTTTGGTCAGTAAGGGCTAATAATCAATACGTTATTTGTTTGGTTCGTTTTGGCTATGCGTAATCTCACGCTGTTTCCAGAGCTTAAAGATTGCAGGCAACACCAGTAGGGTAAGCAATAGTGCAGACGCCATTCCGCCTATCATCGGCGCAGCAATTCGCTGCATCACTTCAGAGCCCGTTCCCTCGCCATACATAATTGGGATGAGGCCAATGATCACCGTAAGTACTGTCATCATCACTGGGCGAACACGCAGTCCTGCACCCTCACGAATCGCATCCGTTAAGTCTTCACTCTGAAGTGCTTGCTGGTTCTGCTCCGCATCCAATTTCTTGTAGTGCCATGCTTGATTTAGGTAGACCAACATAATGACGCCTATCTCAACAGCTACCCCGGCAAGGGCGATAAAGCCCACACCCACCGCAATCGAGAAGTTGTAATTGAGGACATGCATCAGCCATAGGCCGCCAACCATCGCGAGTGGCAATGTCAGCATGATCATCATCACCTCACCAACACGGCGGAAGCTTAGATAGAGCAACAACATGATGATGGCGATGGTGATTGGCACAACGACACTCAAACGCTCCTTCGCACGCTCCATGTATTCGTATTGACCAGACCACGCCAATGAATAACCCGCAGGCAAGACGATTTGATCTGTAACGATTTTTTGCGCCTCTGCCACATAAGAACCAAGGTCGCGACCTTCGATGTCAACGAACACCCAGCCATTAGGACGAGCATTCTCCGTTTTAATCATCGGAGGGCCATCTTCGTAACGAATATCTGCTACGTCCGATAGAGCGATACGAGCTCCATTTGGTGTTACTAACGGTAAGTTCTGCAGCTTGACGACAGAATCACGATAACTTTGTGGATAACGGACATTGATTGGATAACGCTCTAGCCCCTCAACGGTTTCGCCCACGTTCATGCCACCAACCGCAGTCGAGATAACCTGTTGCACTTCTTTAATGCTCAAGCCATATCGCGCAGCAGAACGACGTTTAATGTCTATCGTGACATAACGGCCACCCGCAACACGCTCAGCGTAGACAGAGGCCGTGCCACTGACACCATTCAAGATAGGTTCAAGTTGAGAGCCAATATCCTCAATCACGCTCAGATCTGGGCCTGCGATTTTGATACCAATTGGCGTTTTAATACCGGTCGCCAACATGTCGATACGCGTTTTGATTGGCATGACCCAAGCGTTGGTCAAACCGGGGAATTGAATCAGTTCATCAAACTCTTTACGCAGAGACTCAGTAGTGACACCGTCACGCCACTCATCTCGCGGTTTAAGCTGAATCACGGTTTCAATCATGGTCAGTGGTGCAGGATCGGTTGCTGTCTCTGCTCGGCCAATTTTGCCCCACGTGGTTTCGACTTCTGGAATGGTTTTAATGAGCTTGTTGGTTTGTTGCAACAACTCACGAGCCTTACCTATTGAGATCCCCGGATACGTGGTTGGCATGTACATCAAATCCCCTTCGTCCAAAGGAGGGATGAATTCACTACCAAGCTTACTGGTTGGGTAATAAGCAGACGCCATTAAGCCAAGTGCGATAACAATCATCACCTTTGGATATTTTAGGCTGAGATTTAGAAGCGGCTTGTACATCGCCACTAGGCTGCGGTTTACTGGATTTTTGTGTTCAGGTAGCACGTTGCCACGAATGAAGTAACCCATTAGCACAGGCACAAGCGTGATAGCCAAACCGGCTGCAGCGGCCATTGCATACGTCTTGGTAAACGCAAGTGGCGAGAACATCTTGCCCTCTTGCCCTTCTAGCGCGAACACAGGCACAAAACTCAAGGTAATGATAATCAGAGAGAAGAACAGCGGTGCGCCGACTTCTTCTGCCGCCTTACCAATCACTTGCCAACGGTTTTTGTCAGTGAGCGGAGTCCGTTCAATATGTTTATGAACGTTCTCAATCATCACTATGGCACCATCCACCATGGCGCCAATCGCAATCGCGATCCCGCCAAGAGACATAATGTTGGCGTTAATACCCTGCCAATGCATAACGATGAATGCGCCTAAGATACCGACAGGCAGACTTAGCACGATAACCAGTGATGATCGGATATGGAACAAGAACAGCGCACACACGACGGCGACCACGATGAACTCTTCAGCCAGCTTCTTCCAAAGGTTTTCAACGGCTGAATCAATCAAAGTAGAACGGTCATAAGTTGCGACAATCTCGACACCATCAGGTAAGCCAGCTTGCAGTTCAGCGAGCTTGGATTTCACCGAGTCGATCACTTCACTGGCATTTTCACCAAAGCGCATCACAATAACGCCGCCAACCGCTTCACCCTCACCATTGAGTTCCGAGATACCACGACGCATTTGTGGGCCAAGGTTAATGTCAGCAATGTCACCTAATAGCAGCGGAGTACCTTTGTCGGTCACTTTTAGCGGCAGAGATTGAATATCTTCGATGCTTGTCAGGTAACCGGTGGTACGAACCATATGTTCGGCTTCGGCAATCTCGACAACAGAAGCACCCGTTTCTTGGTTACCATCTTGGATCGCCTTGTTGACTTGCTGTAGCGTTAAGTCATAAGCACGTAATTTGGCAGGATCAATCGGTACTTGATACTGCTTCACCATGCCGCCGACAGTTGCGACTTCAGACACGCCTTCTACAGTTTGCAATTCATACTTCAAGAACCAATCTTGCAAACTACGAAGTTCCGCTAAGTCGTGCTGACCGGTTTTATCTTGCAACACGTAGCTGTAAACCCAGCCCACACCGGTTGCATCTGGCCCTAGTGTTGGCTTGGCACTCGATGGCAAGTTAGGTGCAACTTGGCTTAAGTACTCCAGCACTCGTGAACGTGCCCAGTACATATCAGTATCGTCATTGAAGATGATATAGACATAGGAATCACCAAAGAACGAGTAACCACGAACCGTTTCAGCACCCGGTACAGCTAACATGGCGGTGGTTAATGGATAAGTCACCTGATCCTCAACCACTTGTGGCGCTTGTCCCGGATAACTGGTTTTGATGATCACCTGAACGTCTGACAGATCTGGAATAGCATCGACCGGTGTATTTTTAACGCTGTATAAGCCGCCAAATACGATGGCGACAGTGGCAACCAGCACTAAGAAACGGTTGCTAATAGACCAGCGAATAATTGCATTGATCATAGTTCGCCCTCACCCGTGCTATTCGTCGGTTCGAGAGATTTGAGCACATAATCAGAACCTTGCTTCGCCACTAGAAACCGAATGGTTTGACCCTCGGCAAACTCAGATAAATCAAGGTCATCACTGGCTTGGAAATTCATTTCACCCGCTTTCCAATTCCACTCAGGGACTGGCTGATGTTTTACGGTGATCATGCCAAAATCTGCCATCAACATTGTAATGTCACCCGTTACCCAAACTTCGCCAGCGATCTTGTGTTTGTTGACCTTGTAATCAACAACCTCGTACTGCCCTGACTTTGTCTTTCTCATCTCAAAATCAATCGCCTTACCACGTTGCACGTCACTCATGTCCAAGCCTTCCGCAAAGGTGAAATTCATCACCATGCCCGGCCAATCCCATTCAGGAACAGGCTGATGGTTAATCGTCACCATGCGACTGCCTTGCATAACATCGGAAATTTCACCGTTTGCCCATACGGTTTCAGCTTCTTCCTCAACACCATTGATGCGTGACAGATCAGCAGATTGGCTCGATTCAGAATCCAACATGAAGTGCGCAGAAGTGACAATGTTTTCGCCTTGCTCTAGCCCTTGAACCACCTCTATTTTTTCGCCAGCTTCACGACCAACCTCAATACGAGCAGAACGATACTTGCCAGAACCTTCTGACATCACCACTCGAGTCATACCACCGGAGTGAATCACCGAAGATCTTGGGATAGTAAGAACGGCTTCATCACTAATAGGTTTCAACGCAATATTGGCGAACATATTCGGCTTAAGCTCGCCATTTGGATTGGAGAACTTCAAACGAACGCGCAAGGTTCGAGTTTTTGGATCAAGGATTGGGTACACGTAATCGACATTACCCAACCACTCTTTGCCGGGAATGGCATCTAGCGTCATCACCGCATTGCTGCCTGACGAGATCCAGTGCGCTTGACGCTCAAACACCTCAGCATCAACCCATACCTCGCCTAATGGGCCAGCACTGATCACCGCTTGTGCAGGTGAAAGGTAACCACCTTCTCGGATATTCAAACTTGCGATGACACCATCAGCTGGCGCTTTGACTTCAATGGTTTGTGAGGCTTTGCCTTTGCGCGTAATAGCGCGGATTTGAGTCTTATCAACACCCAAGGTAATTAAGCGTTCAGTCGAGCCCTTGATCAAACCTTTACGACCCGTTTTATAAGCACTGATCAACTCTTCTTGTGCTTTAACAAGCTCTGGAGAATAGAGTGTGAAAAGCACATCACCTTTGTTTACCTTCTCACCCACTGCGTTGATGTAGAGCTTCTCAACCCAACCAGAAACACGCACGTTGGTTTGCCACAATGTACTTTCATCGAACGCCACATAACCCACGGTTTCAATCCGAGGAGACAGCGCTTCGAACTTAACTTTCGCTGTTTTGACACCCAGATTATTTTCTACCGACGAATCAATAAACACGGTTCCGGGCTTATCTTTTGCTCCGCCGTTCACATCGTCAGCATACACAGGGATAAGATCCATCCCCATTGGTGACTGGCCCGGCTTATCACGCTGATAATTTGGGTCCATCGGAGCCACCCAATACAAAGGTTCATCCTTGGTTTGTTTACTTACTTCGGCACCTGTACTCGTTGCCATTGCTGACATGTCGTGTGCTGGATTAATTAGAAAATGGTTCACACCAAAACCCAATGCGCCACCGACCAATAAAGCGATTGTTGCTACTTTTACTGTATTCATTGTCTATTCCCCTATTGATTGGCTGTGTGTTTAGTTGCGCTTGAGTTGAGTTGTGGTTGGTTTACTTGGTATTCAAAGCCACTGACTAACGCCGCCAGTTTGCTGTTAACGATGTTGAGATCGGTGATCAAACGTTGTTGCTCTAACTGAAGCGCCAGCTCATCGGTCGTTGCTGAAATGACATCGTTAAACTGGGCGGTATTGTTTTGATAGCCCCTCTCAACCGCGCTGATTCGGGCTGCGGTTTGAGGAAGCAAGGACGTTTGATAGCGATCTAATCGCTGGATCAGATTTGATCTGTCCACCAGCAATGCATTCACTTGCGCGTTCATTTGGGAAAGTAAGGTGTCTTTTTGAGATTTAGCCGCACCAACTTTATACTGAGCAGCCGATAAGTTTTTATCTTGTCGGTTCCCTGTAAACAGCGGGATGTCGACTGTCAGATAAGCGCTCACAAGATCAGAAGCTGGTTCACCCGCCATGTTATTGGCTTGACGGTGTGCATACATCACTTCTACCCCAAACTGCGGGGTATAAGCTTGCTCGGCTAACTCAACCTGAGTCTGATTGGAGGAAATACTGACATCGGAGATCTTAACCAAAGGATGGTCAGTCAGTAACTGATAGTGCTTAGTTGAATCAATATTGGTCGCTAATTTGCTTTCCAACAACGACCAATCGATTTGGTTAGTTGCATTCAGTGTACCCTGAGAATCAAGAACCTGAGAGCCTAACCAATCAGATCCCAACCATTCGGAAAGCTGAGAGATTAAGCGGCGCTGAACTTGCTGGTTTGCCTGAAGTTTCTCATCAAGCTTGCTCACTTGAAGCTGAGCATTAAGCAGATCTTGCGCTTCACTTTTACCAATTGAGTAATTGGTTTGTACATAGTTTTCAAGCTCAACCAACAAGCGACGATTTTGACGAATCACTGACTCAGCATTTTGTTGATAACCTAACTCAAGCCAAAGCTGCGTCATGCTATTCGCAACCGTCAATTCTCTTGCTTGCACCTGCAAAGCTAAAGCATCTGCCTGTTGGCCTGCCTTTTTCTGTTGAAGGTTAAGCGTATCGCCACGCTCAAACTGCTGCATCAGCCCTACCGATATATTGGTCATCGGGTCTTGGTCGAATTGAAAGCTATCGACAGGCAAACCGCCAAATCCAACTTTTAATTTCGGGTCCATTAAGGTCGAGTTGGCAATGCCCGTTTCTCGCATCGCTTGAGACTGAGCAAAGTACTGTTTGCGATTTCCATCTTCGCTTAAAGCAATCTCAATCAGTGTATTGAGTTGCTGCGTCGAGCTTGCTTGGTCATGTGATGAAATGTGTTGAGCATTTGAAGCTGACGCCGTGGTAGCCGCGAGCGTAGCACTTGAAAACAAGGCCATAGGCAAGGTAGCAGCAACCACTAAGCTCGTGTTCATGACAAACACAGAGGTTGTTGGTTTCATATTCACAATGAATGTCCATATCTAGCGCTAATTAGCGCATAAAAAAGAATGGCTTATCAGATTTATCTAACTGATAGAGCTGTATTTTTAGATATAGATTTATGCGGAAGGTGGGCGTAGAAAAGATTGAGCGCGTGCGACTTTCTGGCCAATCGTGACCGATTGAAAACGAGCTAATGAAAAGGAAAGTTGATCAACGGCTTGAACAGCCTGAATTGGATAGGGACTTGCAGAACACATTGAGGCACAGCAATCGGCACTCGAACAATGGTTACCCATCATCGGACTGCCGTCTTCGCTCATTGAAGACATATCGAATTGAGCCATCAAAGCATGGGCACTCATGTTAGAGTCTTCAGCGTGTACTTCTTCACTCATCACATGACACCCTGCCATTGAATCATTAACCGAAGTATCGCTGTGGTAACAAGCCGACTTGCTCGACCCCATTTCCATCATCATTACTTCAGTCATCAAGGCTGAGGAGCTTGAGGCATAGCTAGACATCAACATCGCAATGATGCTGAAAACAATAATCCAAGTTTTTCGGAATGTGTTTGTCATAGCTTACCTTTGAATTTACAACGCAACTATAAACGTTCCCCTTAGGGTAAGGTCAACGATGAAGTACAAATATTTGATTAAACTGGTAGTAACTGCTGAATAGATCAACAAAAAGAACACTCAATAAGCGAGAAGTGTGACTAATAAGATTTAAAATATCGTTTACGGAAGGCTGATACAAATATGAGCCTGAGGTATTACACAGGCTCCAACTTTTAGACTCAGTTATAGATTTGGCTCACGCTTATATCTAAGTCCAGAGGTTAAATACGAGAAAGCTGTACTTTTCTGTCTTTGTTGACCACGCAAAAGTTGCCGCGCTTAGTGCGACACTTAGAGCATCGTTCACATTCTACAGGGCTTCTATCCCCTTCCTTCCAACGCTTAACTAAATGGGGTTCAGACAGCAGCGGTCTTGAAAGGGCGAAGTACTCAATGCCCGTGTTGTTTGCAATCGCTTCGATAGCATCAAAATCTGTAAGGCCACCAACCGTGATCACTGGGATATTAACGTCTTGACTGATCGCGTGGCCATATTCGTGGAAGTATCCTTCAGCTTGAATGGTAAAACCATCGTGCGACTCGCCAATCATAGTGTCTGCTTTACCATGAATATTACCTGACACCACAATGCCATCCACGCCCACTTGTGCAAGCTTTTTACACACAATACGTGTTTCGTCGAAGGTCACGCCACCTTCAAAAAACTCCGAAGCTGTAAGCTTAACCAAGATAGTGAAATCATCACCCACTAGCTTGCGCGTCGCGGTATAGATCTCTAACAAGAATCTCATGCGGTTTTCTAAGCTACCGCCGTACTCATCTTCACGTTGGTTGTAGTAAGGGCTTAAGAACTGATTAATCAGGTAAGTGTGAGCGGCATGAATTTCAACGCCATCAAAACCTGACTTCTGTGCTCTCAAAGACGCTTGAGCAAAGGCATCAACAATGTAGTCGATCTCATCTTTGGTCATCGCTTTGCCTAGTGTGTGAGTTCCTTTTTCTGGAACCTCACTTGGTGCGTAGATCACTCGTTCGCCAAGATCATGCGTGGTTTTGGTGCCACCATAAGCCAATTGCATCACGATTTTAGAATCGTTGTCGTGGACGAGTTGAGTCAGCTTTTTGTATTCCTCGATAAACGAGTCGTTATACATCCCCATCATGCCTGCATTCGGCTTTTCTTCTTCAACGATGTTCGCGTAACCCGTCACGATCAGGCCGACTTCACCTTGAGCCAACTCTTCATAGATAGCGTACAGTTTATCTGTCATATGCCCGTCTTCGTTGGCCATATTTTCCCACGTTGCACTTCTCATGAAGCGGTTCTTTAGTGTCATCTTGCCAATGTGGGTTTCTGTAAACAAAGTGCTCAAGTATCTTCCTCTCAAAATCGTATTACGCGAGTTACCCATCAAGCATGGGCACTGATTCAGGCGGATACTACAGATAATAAGACGAGGAAAACTTAATCTAGATTAAGAGAGCGGCGCGTTAGTATAAAAAACGTTCATTTCCATAAACAGCTTTATTCAGTTTGATCGGGTCCATTATCTATCGTTCAGAAAAGTTTTTTTCCTTGTAGATACCAACCTTGAAAGCACAACCAACGATCACTCTTATACCAGTAATTACTATTTAAATTTCCTCGCTACATAAGAACGTGGTTTGTCACGGTTCATTTCACGCTGAGCGGCAATCGCTCTGTTCTTACCTAGCCCTACCTTTATCTGATACCAAGTCTCATAAAATACAGCCATGCCAGGGCTTGACCACCAAGTCTTGTTGTAGAGTTTCTTGTTAGCAGCGACAACATCTGGCGATCGGTTCGCGCATTCCAGTGCCAATGCATAAGCTTCAGCATAAGGATCTTCGGCTATTTTTGTGACAAGCCCATACTCCTTTGCGGTTTTACTGTCGATCACCTTGGCGGTCATCGCCATCTCTAGGGTGTGATCTTTACGCATCAGCTCTCTAAAGGCGATTGCGCCTCCCATGTCTGGAATCAAACCCCACTTTGCTTCCAATATCGAGAAGTTCGCATCAGGACTAGCAATTCTAAAATCACCACCACTGACCAATTGAAGTCCACCTCCCCAGCAACGACCATGAATCGCAAAAATAACAGGACACGGAATATCTCGCCAACCCAGCGAAAAGCGCTGCGCTGCATTGGGTAATGTGGGAAACCATTTGAACAAAAGCTTCATTGCGCCAGACTTACTGGTCAACAGAGATTTAATATCAAGCCCTGAACAAAAATCAGCCCCATTGCCTTTCACTATCACGGCGCGAATCTCGGTGTTCTTTTTCAGCTGATTCACCATGTTATTCACACCTTGGAACATTGCCATGTCAATAGCATTGAGCTTATCGGGTCGATTCAGCACAACCGTGGCAATTTTATTTTCATCAATGGAACAAGTAATACGATCGAGGTTTGGCATGATAGCTACCTTCAGAGTGGTCAGACCTTTAGGTTATACATTTTATTAACATATGCCAAACTTGCACATTAAGAAGCGAGACCTGCGTTGCTTAACGCCTCTCCCTTACATAAACGACATCAACAAAAAAAAGCAGTGATGGCTCGCTCCATTCACTGCTTTTCGTTCGTAGCTTTATTGCCAATAGCTTTGATTACCAATGGCTTTAGGTCCTGATCAGAAGCTATGTTCTTCGAGATTTCAATAACAAGAAGATGAAATAACTGCCACCAATAATGGAAACTAACGTCCCTGCAGCGAGTTGAGCTGGGAATACCACCACTTGCCCTAACCAGTCAGCAAACAACATTAAGGCAGCACCAATTAAAAACGACAAGATAATCTGTTTTCTAACCAAACGAGCCCCCACCATGGCCGCGATATGCGGAGCCAGTAACCCGACAAAT
This sequence comes from Vibrio sp. 5S239, assembly GCF_041439575.1. Classification (NCBI taxonomy): domain Bacteria; kingdom Pseudomonadati; phylum Pseudomonadota; class Gammaproteobacteria; order Vibrionales; family Vibrionaceae; genus Vibrio; species Vibrio sp. 5S239. The sequence goes on from NZ_JBGOOM010000036.1 coordinate 11,842, forward strand.
GCAACGGGCCCCATTGTGGTGGTGACTACCGAACATAAGATGGCGACGATACACAATAAAGAAGCATACGCTATTGAGATATTTAGGCCTCGCGCGCTCGCAAACTGACGGCCTGTGGCTATTAACGTCACCCAACGACTCAACAGTACAGCGGCACCAATACACACAGTGATCACGATAGCCATGATCGTTGCCGACTCAGGTTCAACACGATAGGTAGAACCTGCCAACCAAGCCAATAAGGTGTATTTCCCTTCTCCCACTCGCGTTAAAGAGAATTGTACTAAAGCCTCTAACACTGCGGTCAGCGAAATACCCGTCAGGATTAGGATAGACGGCGCAAACTGATGTTTCTTACCAAGAAATAGTAATAGGCACAGCGACATTGCACTGCCTAAAAACGCAATCCAAGGGCTCAACGAGTGAATCGAATAGCCCATGAATAAACTGCTGAAAATCAAAGCTAAAACAGCGCCCGCGGATACCCCAAGGATGTCTGGGCTCGCTAGTGGGTTGTAGACTAACCTTTGCAAGATCACTCCTGCGACAGCCAAACCGCCACCAGCGAATATCGCCGTTAACATTCTAGGCCAGCGAATAGACCACTCAAACGCGTCTGGAATAACAAAGTAGCCCATATCAGAAGAAGGCTGTGAGAGCGTGCTTAATGCCAGTAACCCAAAGATCATCGTGCCCAATAGAGAGTAAGCCAACGGTGAAATAGACTTTGGCCCCTCAGGCATCGAGAAAAATAACTGATCTTGAGCGGACATCTGCTTGCGAGCAATAATGATCAAAGCTGGAGCGCCAATCACCGCGGTTGTGGTACCCGTTGGAATCATATCCACAGACCATTGAGCCAAAAAGATAGATAAACTGTCTGTAGTACAAAGTAGTAAAGCACCTAATAGACAACTTGCGATCAGTTCGGATTTCGCTTTTAAGAAGCCAAAGTGCCTCGCGATATTAGGGGCGATCAAACCGATAAAACTGATCACGCCTACCGAGGTAATCGATACCGACACCAACCAAACGCCGACTGCCATTAATACAAAAAATGTTGCACCAATATTGAGGCCGCGCGCAGCAGCCCCTTCCGTACCGATTGAAAGCAGGGTCAAAACTCGTGGTGCCAACAAAAATATGGCAAAAATCGGCACTAACTTAGGTATTAACCACAACACTTGTTCCCAGCCATTTTGCCCTAAATCACCCGCCCCCCACACAAACAAGTTCTGTGCGTACTGGTCGTTAAGCAGAATAATCGCCGTTGCAAATGCCCCTAGCAACAAGTTAACCGCCATACCCGCCAAGACAATGGGCAAGCCGCTCATGTTTTTGATACCAACAATGGAAACAATAAGCCCCATTGCTAGCAGTGCGCCAATCAACGCAAACCAGACTGAGTATTGCGCCACCAGCATAGGAGCGACTACATTCAATATGACCAGGCCAAGCCAGGCCCCTGACGATGTACCTAACGTTAACGGAGACATCATGCGATTCTGAGTCAACTGTTGGAAAAGGCTTCCTATTGTGCCGAGTGTGCCGCCTACCAAGATAGTCATAACTAACCGAGGCAAGTTGACATACAACAAGGCCATCAGCTCAAATGAGTCATCAACCATTGCGTTCAGCGTAGCGCGATCACTCACCTGTGAGAGTAACAAGATAAGCTCACCAATCGGGCCAAATTCCGACTGTCCTAACCATAAATGAGCAAGGGCAGCGAAAAACAAAGCTGCCCCGACCATTAAACCACTGATTTTCATTACTGCTCAGCTAGCTTCAATAGCGATTTCGCCATGACTTCTGCGTTATATAGGATCGACATCGCGCCACCATAGCTCCAACTTGCTTCTACCGCGCTCACTTGATGATTTCGCACAAAAGGCATGCTCTTCCATATTGGCGAACGGTTTAACTTGTCTTGATATGGAAAGGGTTCAAAGTAAAGTGCAACACCACTTTCCACGTTCTTAAGATCGGTCATCCGCTTTTGGTTGATACCCCACTGACTGGCAGGAAGCTCCATCTCGTTTTCAAAACCGAGCTTCTCCAATGCGTATTGTGGAATCGAGTTGTCGCCATAAATGAACACCGAAGTGGTGCTCGCAAAACGGAAAGAAGTGACTTTAGGTTTGTCGCCCGGATACGCTTTATCTAATTCAGCCTTCAGAACAGCAATACGTTCTTCCATCGCAGCGAGTTTACTATTCGCTTGTTCTTGTTTGCCAAGCAAGTGACCAATCTTCTTGAAGTTTTCAATGGCAGCCGCGGCATTGCTGTGGTGTTCACTGTATGTTTGGTAATAAAGTACTGGCGCGATTTCAGAAAGACGCGCCTGAAGATCTTTTTGAGGTGAAGCGATAAGAATCACATCTGGGTTGAGCTTCTTAAGCGCAGAAAAGTTTGGTTCAGTTCGAGTCCCTACATCGGTCACACCTTCAGGAATCGCAGGTTGAACAACCCAATCGCTGTAGCCTGCAATATCAGGCACCGCGACTGGCGTAACTCCCAGCTCGATAACTTGCTCTGCGATATCCCAGTTCAGTGCAACAACTCTTGTAGGTTGAGCCGGTAATGTTTTATTTCCCTCGCTATCCTGAACTTGAAAGCCTGCGATGACTTGAGCGGACAACAACAAGCACAACGAAGTAACAATCATATTAATTTTAGAAAAACGGGATGTAAAAGAGTTGATTTTCATATCACCACTACAACTTTGAAATATTTTCTCTATAACGACAAAGCAGCCCACACAGGCTGCTTAAGTTTATTAACTCAAGTTAACTAAAACTCGTAGTTCACACTGATCTCCACAGACTGCTCAGCACCAAACCAACAATTGGACTGGTCGTAACACGCATAATATTCTTCATTGAAAATATTGTTCACTGCTAGGTTGGCAGTCGCTCCCAATAAAGTCTCACTTGCTGCACCCAAGTCATAACCAATAGACAAGTCAACCACAGTATACGACGGTACTTTCCCTTGGGTATTTGTTGCATCCATTTGCATTTCCGCAACGTAGCGCGCACCAGCACTCAACCGAGAACCGGCTAATACTCCACTGAATACGTTGTAGTTAGCCCATACGTTTGCAGTATGTTCAGGTACGTAGATTGGTGTTGTTCCTTCTAAACCATTGCTAGAATCTTCTGTGATTTCCATGTCAGCGTAGGTATAAGCTGCCGCAATATCGAAATTTTCCGTTGCGAACCAACGTCCTGATAATTCAGCACCTTGCGATACAACTTCACCCACTTGAATTTTTGGCCCATAAACATTAGTTGGATCTGTCATCAACATGTCTTGCTTCACAATATGGAATAAAGAAACGGTGGCTTCTTTCGACATATCGTCAGACAGGTATTTGACGCCAATTTCAGCTTGCTGAGCATTTTCAGGGTCAAACTCATTACCAGATTTATCAACGCCCGGAGCTGGTTCAAAGCTAGTCGCGTAGCTTGCAAATGGCGCGAGTCCATTATCAAACTGATACAAACCACCCAAACGATAAGTAAACTGTTTATGGTCAGACTCATGAGCGTAGTATTCACTTTCCGATTTGTAGTGGTCAAATCGTGCGCCAGCAATAAGCACTAACGCGTCTAAACGAACTTGATCTTGAACGTAGAAACCAAGCTGGCTCGACGTTGTGTCATCCAGGTACTCGTTACCCTTAGTAACGTCATTACGATCTAGTAGGTCGTTGTTCGGATTCAATGGGTCAAAACTATTAAAACCGCTTCCACTAGCGCTGTAAGAGGAGTAGTTAACGTTACCATCCATATCTTGGTAATCTAAACCAAGTAATAAGTTGTGTTCTACTGAACCAACATCAACGATACCGCTCAACTGGTTATCAATGACAAAACCTTTAAAGCTTTCACCTGTTGAATAAAGAGCTCGGGCTAATTGATTTGGTGTGCTTGGATCGTAACTAATATGATATGTGTTCTCTTGATATAGAGATGCATCGGTATAGCGAGCGTTCTGTAAGAATGTCCAATTGTTATTGAAGTCATGGTTAATTTTATAGCCAATCATCAACACTTCACGTTCAAACGTACTCCAATTCTTATCCCCCACAGAAACTGATGGATCACTCGCCTTAAGCACCTCTATAGGCATTGAAGAGTTGATACCCATTGAAGGATCGTCTTGATAGTAGAGATTAAAGTTGATTAGTGTTTTTTCATTTACTTGCCAATCAACAGATGGTGCAATTAAGTAGCGCTCTTCTTCAGCGTTATCGACTTGGCTATCTTGCTTACGAGCCAAAGCAATCAGACGATATGAAAAATCACTGTCACCAAACTGACCTGTAGTATCAATAGATGCTTCTTGCAGATTTCGAGAGCCTGTCGCAACACCAACCTTGGTTGACTGTTCAGTTTGTGGCGCTTTGGCTATCATGTTCACCATCCCACCCGGCGGCATCGCTCCATAAAGCACAGAAGTAGGCCCTTTGAATATTTCGACTTGTTGCATTGCAATCGGATCAATTTGCGGTTGTAAGTTCCAACCATTCAAATGTTGAAGTGAGAGGCCATCGTAATAGTTGACATTATTAGTCTTAAAACCGCGGATTGAGTACGAGTCAAACATAGCGACTGAACCACCACGACTTTCAGTCACAACACCAGGCGCATAACGAAGGGCTTGGTTCAAAGATTGAACACCTCGTTGCTCTAACTGTTCCTCATCAATAACCGTAATGCCCTGCGGCGTTTCTTCTGGCTCAAGTGCCGATTTCGTAGCTGTATTTCGGTAGGCTTTGCCGAGAACAGTGACAGTTTCTATATTAGACTTTGCCGTCGTAACGGTTTCTTCCGCCAACGCTTGTGCAGAGAGCGCCGTCAGCAACGCAACAGCAAGTGATGAATACTTAAAACGGGTGTGAGTGGTCATAATTCCCTCGGATACCAATGCTTAATACAAATAATAATAAATCTCATTTGCATTGTATGTATCTATGAATGGGATAATTAACAATTTGGTGCAAATTTAAAAAGAACTTGATTCAATTTGATTGAAAATCAGCCAATTGGCAACAAAAACCACAATTGGCCTCATTGGAAGGAAGGTTTTACAGGAAGATAATGAGTAAATATATGATTATGGTTTAATAATAGGAACCCAGTATTCCATTTCAGCATCAGCGGCATTTGCTTGGTAGCCAAGTGGGTACACTTCGAGTTCATAGCCGTCCACACCACGATATCCTGAACTTGGAAGCCAATTCAGCACAAGCCAGCTTAAAGTATGCCGCAAGTTCTCAATAGGCCCACAATGTTTAACAACTGCGTAGGTTTGCTTCGGGATAGTCAATACCTCTAATTTATCAGAGATAATACTCGGTAGTTGAGGGATTGAAATTCCATCAAGTAACTCAACCCCAGCCCAATAATGAATATTCGTGCCATCAAAACAAGACTGAGTAAGATCTACGACCCCAACAAATTGAAGTGCGCTATCATGAGGAAGGGTAACTTCATATTCCAAGCGCGACCAAAGCCGAGGGACTTTTTGGGCAAAATCTTGCGTCAATGAAAACAAACCGCTGATTTCAGAGGTTATCCCTTTAACGAGGAAAGGCTCTCTTTCATCAATTCGCACTTCTACAAAGCTTAACGCCCTGTTTTCAGAAGTACTTTCTATTTTAGACACTTGTATCGGTTTTCTTAGTCCTACTCTTTTGCCCGCTTTTCTATACTGGCTTGGGCTAGACCCAAACATTTGCTTAAACGAGCGGCTAAAGCTTATTTCTGAATTGAATCCGAGCCCCAGTGCAATATCGATAACACGCTCTTTTCCATCAAGCAGAAGTTCTGCAGCTTGGCTTAGCTTTAGCTCTCTCACATAGTTAGCCACTGTCAGCCCAGTTTCAGCTTGAAACACTCTTTGCAGTTGCCAGCGAGACCAGCAGCTTTGTTTCGCAATATCTTCTAGCGATAACGCTGAGCTAAGGTTTGAATGGATATAAGCCAAAACGCGACTAATACGATCAAATGCTGGAGTGTTCATATTCAAGGTTTCATATTCTCTTTAGTTGGCAACGCCCTAGTTACACCAATACTTTTATCATTTAAAGAGGCTTTTATCACTCAAAAAGAACAGCCTCTATACCGCTTATAAATTCCCCCCAAAAACAGAAGCGGCTATAAATGCTCCATTTTGTATAGTTATCCTCAATTATGCTGCTTATGATAACGCAACTGATTCTCATTGCTTTCATTAAGCAGATTTATTGGTCTAGAGACAGGGCTGACATGTTTCAGCTTTCAAACATCAAAATCATTCGTGATGAGCGAACCATACTCTCAATTGACGATCTTCACCTTCTAGCTTCACCAAACACTTGGTATACAAAATGCTATTGAATCGTAATAATTAAATGGCTTTTTTGAGCCTTCAATCACTAGCTTAGTTGAGCCTCTTTTGCTTCTGGGCAACTAAAACCACGCAAAATATTAAACAGAGAAATCAGTGTGAACACTATGATCACAAGCGATAGGTGCCACGCTTCACCCAACCCTAACTGAACCAACCCCATACTCACCATTGAAGATACCACCATCTGCCCACCACCTGACATCGCAGCAGCTGCGCCGGCATTCTTGTGGTATGGCGACATCACCAATGCCTGAGCACAAGGTAACGCGATACCATTACCTAAGATCATCAGAAACTGACCTAGCATTAAATATAAAGGATCTAATGGGCAAAAGAATAGCCACAACGCAGCACAAACATGCAGCACAGGTGTACAAAGCAACGTTTTCTTATTGCCGAGTATTGGACGAATACGATTACAAAGGGTCGTTCCCCCGAGCATTCCCAACGCAGGAATCACCGCCCACATGGCGTATTGATCTGACGTCATACCAATCTGGTTTTGCATAATAAATGGCATCACCGACACAGTGGTAATCATCAAACTAAAGTTAAGCCAACCGATACTCGCAAAACTCATGAAATAACGAGAAGTTAATAAGGCCTTGTATTGATAAAGCATTTTCTTTGGAGAAGGAATAACCGAAACCTGAGTGATGGTTTCCTTAAACTTAAATGCCAATACCACCCAAGCCAATGAAACATAACCAAGTAAAGAGATGAACACCATACTCCAGCCGAAGTGAAAGTTAATAAATCCGCCGATAACAGGGGCAATCAAAGGTGTAATGGAGGCTACCATCGCGATATAAGACATCGCCAATGGCAAATCAGCTCCGCTGAATCGGTCTCGAGTCGATGCCCGAGCAAGTACCGCACAACAGCCAGTACCTAGACCTTGTAGGAAGCGCCCCATCACCATACCGGAAAATGAATGACTGAAGAACATGATCACCAGTAAGCCAAGCAAGGCAATCAACAAACCGCTCAACAGCACTTTTTTACGTCCCAAAGCGTCTGAAATAGGACCATAAATAAACTGAGAAGGGCCAAAGCCTAACAAGTACACACTCACCAGAAGCTGAGCTTGTTCTAAAGAAACATCGAAGTCCTTGGCAATCCAAGGTAACGAAGGAAAAACCAAACCCATGCTAAGTTGGCCGATACTGATGACCAAACACGCGAGTAAGATAGATCTAAAATCGAATCGGCGACTCATGATGTAAAGAGCTTGAACGAAGGGATTGCTTGGGTATTGACCTGACAACATAAAGCCCGAGAAAATAGCGAAGATGTTGCGAGGGTAGTATTCATTGTGCTCCGAGGTGATCGAATAGAGAATGGCAGGATAAACATACGCCAGCTTGTTAACTCATACAATACTCGTTGAACTAAATTCCTGAATAGTCACTTTTCACTTATCCGGGCTTTCCTCCGGTCAACCACAAGCTAAACTATTATCATGTTAAACAATCAAGAGGCTCCCATGAATAATCCTCACCGTATCCTTTCTTTTGCTTTGGCACTCATCATATCGGGCCCAATGGCATCAACTTCAGCGTTTGCATGGCAGGCGGAGAAGATCACAGACGGGCTCGATATTCCATGGGGTCTAACTTATGTGAACGATGGCTCGATGCTGGTCACAGAAAAAACAGGTGTCATTAAGCACGTTGATTTGAAAACAGGCGAGCAAAACACACTTTTCAGACTGCCAAATGTGTGGCGCAAAGGCCAAGGTGGCGCGTTGGATATCGCTTTCTCCCCCTTTGAAAAAAATAAGATCTATGTCACTTACAGTAAGGACATCGAGGGCCAAGGCACGACAACGCTCGCCTCCGCTCATTACAAAAACGGCGAGATTTCCAATTGGACCGACGTGTTTGTGTCCAAATCCAGAACCGACACAGGGCGCCACTTTGGCAGTCGCCTAACCTTTGATGATAGCCACCTGTATTTTTCGATAGGCGATCGCGGTGACCGAGATAACGGCCAAAACACCTTAACTCATGCGGGAGCAATATTACGGTTGAATGCTGATGGAAGCACGCCAAGTGATAACCCTTTCAAGGATAACAACAAGGTTTTGAATGAGATTTGGAGTTATGGTCATCGTAACCCTCAAGGCCTGTTTTACGACTTCCCGACTCAAAGACTCTGGTCGATCGAACACGGCCCTCGCGGTGGTGATGAGATAAACCTAATAAAAGCAGGTGCTAATTACGGGTGGCCTGTCACATCACACGGCAAAGAATATTGGGGGCCTATCAGTGTCGGGGATTCAAAAACCAAAGATGGTATTGAGTCTCCAGCAAAAGTTTACATTCCTTCAATAGCTCCAAGTAGTTTGATCGTATACCAAGGTGCAAAGTATCCTGAATTAAAAGACAAACTATTGGCGGGAGCGCTTAAACTCACCCACATCAATATTGTGACGGTTAACGAACAAGGTGAAGCAATAAAAGAGCAACGCATTCTAGAAGATTTAGGTGAGAGGATAAGAGATATCGAGACTTCACCAAACGGCGATATATTCTTCAGCACTGACAATGGTAACCTTTATCGCCTAACAAAGTAGCCTGATTCTCTTTAAAATTGAGATGCAACACTTACAACGAAATTTATAAATAAAAGCCGTTAAAACTGAGATCAAAGTCCAATTAGCGGCTTACTAACTGCAAAATAAAATGTGTCAAAACAGTGCAATCACTCCAAATTGGTCATCAATTTCGGCCGTCTTTTTCACAAAAACTACAACAAATCACCATATAACTGTAACTCTATGATATCCAAGGAATGCAAAGTTTGACTACCTCCAAGTTTCTGCAACCTTTCACTATGGATTCGATTGACTATCCCCGGATTTGATTTAGACTCCACTTCAGCTAGAAAGAAAGTTCTTTGTATATAAACATTTCGTTGGATTACTAGTAACCCCGTTGTGTTGTACACAATAGCAATAAACTTTTCCATGCTATCAGTGCCGCAATTGGCTCACTATAAAAATTTAATTTTAGGATATCATCATGTCTAACACAGTTACTGGTACAGTAAAATGGTTCAACGAAACTAAAGGCTTCGGTTTCATTCAACAAGAAAACGGTCCAGACGTATTCGCACATTTTTCTGCAATTACTGGCGACGGTTTCAAAACTCTTGCTGAAGGCCAAAAAGTTGAGTTCACAGTATCTCAAGGTCAAAAAGGCCCACAAGCTGACAGCATCAAAGTACTTTAATTTAGTATTTTAAAGCTTTCTAAGAATAGCCAGCCTCTGCTGGCTATTTTTTTGCCCACTATTCGGAGATTTAAGGTAATATTCTCCTCCATTATTTCTACCTAAGACACCTTCTCAATGGCTCTCAAACCCACAATCTATAAGTTTCGACTCTCTCTAACTGATATGAATCGCGACTATTATGACTCTTTTAATTTAACGATTGCACAGCACCCTTCAGAAACAGAACAGCGAATGATGGCTCGTATCATCGCTTTCTGTATCAATGCTTCACCGGAGCTTCAGTTCACCAAAGGTTTGTCGACTATTGAAGAACCGGATTTATGGCAGAAATCGTTAGATGACCAGATCCTAGAATGGATTGATGTGGGTGAACCTGACCCAGAACGTGTTAAGAAAGCGACTCGCTCATCTAAGTCAGTACGTGTATTTAGCTTCAACACTAAGTCGAATGTTTGGTGGGAGCAGAACAAAGGCAAATTCGGTTATCTGAAAGCTCAAATTGTTCGTCTAGACAACGATGGTATAGAGCAATTAACAGCGATGACACAGCGTACAATGGATCTTTCCGTAATGCTGTCGGGTAATTCAGCGTTCGTAAATAGCGACACGCAATCTGCAGAAGTGACGTGGGAAGAGCTACAAAGTCATGACTGATCTTCAAACTATTACGGAGCCGCAACCCAAACTTCACCTATGTTTAAAAGAAGCAGGTTTAGACTCAATAAAAGCGATCACGACAGGCTATGAGAAAGAGCTGCAGTCATTCATCGAAGAAAACCACTCTCTTTTCAAACACGCATGTAAGAACAAGTCCGATAACTCTGCACGTCAGACTTTGCTCGGCTTACTAACGAAAGTACATATCGATGTAAGCTATCGCTTTGAGAGTCATAAAGAAGCCAGTGAAGCGATGCAAAACGTATTCGATAATACCGTAGGCAGTGAACATAGCGGCAAATTTCAAAACGCTAACGCTCAACAGTTAAAATTAGTTACTCATTTGTGGTTGTTCATTCAAGGACGACTAGGAATGGACTACAGCCTAGCCAATGATCATGCGGCGGCTACGTCAACATTGCTATCTCGCGTATCCAGAAACACGGACGATGAGGTTCGAGTAGAGTTTATGAGTAGTTTCTATGATGGCCTCAATATTTACCAAACCGAGAATAAACCATCAGGTTTTATTCATCGCTTAAAGCGTTTGTTTAACCTCTCTTAAACGCTTACCTATTTTCTCTATACGCTCTATATTTCCTTTAGAGCGTATCTACACCAAAGATCACCATTCATTAAACTTACCTTAGTTAAAACTAACCAATACACCTTTGTACAAATACAAAAAAGCCCCACCGATAGGTGAGGCCTTAAAATCTTTTTAAACGACGTATTAACGCAGGCCGTGTAAGAATTCGTGGCGCGTTGCTGGGTTTGATCTAAAAATACCACCCAGTGCAGTTGTTGTCGTTTCGCTGGTTGCATCCATCACACCACGAGACTTCACACAGTAGTGAACCGCATCCATAGTGACAGCAACATCATCAGTTTCTAATAGCGTTTGTAGTGCAACAAGGACTTGCTGCGTCATGCGCTCTTGAACTTGGGGGCGTTGTGCAAAGAACCGGACGATTCGATTGATTTTTGAAAGGCCAATGATTTTACCTTGAGGGATGTAAGCCACCGCCGTCTTGCCATCAATAGTAACCAAGTGGTGCTCACAAGTACTGGTCACAGTAATGTCCTTCACCCGTACCATTTCACGAACACCCATCTTATTTTCAATGACGGTAATCTTAGGAAAGTTGGCGTAATCCAAACCAGAGAAAATTTCATCCACATACATCTTAGCAATACGCTGTGGCGTTTCTTCTAGGCTATCGTCCGTAAGATCAAGTTCAAGGAGAGTTAGAATCTCACGCATATGGTGTTCGATTCGTTCCTTTTTCTCTTCTCGGCTAATCTGGTTAGGACTCATTGGTGTCTCTAACCCACGGCTTGCTAGCGCATCTTTAACTAACTTCGCTGATTCGCTAAGACCTGACATTGAACTTCCTCTTTCTATTACCCCGTCTGGATGGCAAACAAGGATACTCGTAATTTTGAATAAATACACCCATATTTTAAGGGAGGTCATTATTTACGGGGCGTAAACTATGCTAAGGTGGCTGCAATTTCGTTGGCGAGTTTTCATAAACTCAATAGACCCAACCACCAAGTCAAAATAATAACGATTAAAGGATTTCAATTATGGGCTGTTGCGACGCTCCGGGCTTAATGCCAATTGAAGAAGCACTAGATAAGCTGCTGTCACCAATCAAACCAATCCAAATGACTCTGTCTCTTCCTCTCGCTGAAGCACTAGGTTATGTACTTGCTGAAGATATACTATCACCTATTTTCGTACCTCCTTTTGATAATTCAGCAATGGATGGTTACGCGCTGCGTATTGCCGATTTAGAACACAACAAAACTCTACCTTTAGCGGGAAAATCGTTTGCCGGCCAACCGTTTGAAGGCGAATGGCCAAGCAACACCTGTATTCGCATTATGACAGGTGCAAAAATCCCTGAGGGTTGTGATGCCGTCATCATGCAAGAAAATACCGTCGAGACAGACGCTGGAGTTGAGATCCTTCAAGACGACATCAAACTAAATAACAATATTCGCCCGACGGGTGACGACATCAAACGAGGCGACATCGTTCTTAGCCGCGGTGAACGCTTAACGCCTCGTGACATTCCAATGATTGCTTCATTGGGTGTAAGCCACGTGACAGTGTTACATAAACCTAAAGTCGCTTTCTTCTCTACTGGCGATGAGCTAAAGCCATTAGGGCAACCGCTTGAAGATGGTCAGATCTACGACAGCAACCGCTACGGTATTAAACCGCTCATCGAAGCGTTTGGTTGTGAAGCCATCGACCTCGGCGTCATCCCTGATTGCCCTAAAACACTGAAAGAAACATTTGAGAAAGCTCAAGAGTTGGCAGACGTTGTCGTGACTTCTGGTGGCGTAAGTGTGGGGGAAGCGGATTACACCAAAGACATCCTAGAAGAGCTTGGTCAAATCGGCTTTTGGAAATTGGCAATCAAGCCGGGGAAACCATTCGCATTCGGTGAACTCGATAACGCATGGTTCTGCGGCCTACCGGGTAATCCTGTCTCGGCAATGGTGACTATGTACGTGTTAGTACAACCTATGCTCGCGAAACTTGCAGGTCATACTGCGTGGGCAGGTCCGAAATCTATTCCTGCTATCACGAAATCTGCATTCAAAAAAGGCCCTGGCCGCACGGATTACCAGCGTGGTATTTACTCAATTGAAAACGGTCAATTTGTGGTAGAGACAACAGGCAACCAAAGCTCTGGCGCTTTCCGCTCTATGAGCTTAGCAAACTGCTTTGTGGTGCTTGAACGAGAACGTGGCCGTGTAGAAGTAGGCGAAACGGTTCAGATTCAACTGTTTAACTCGACGCTTTACTAACGAGGCTTATTGATGGAAATACTGTCTGATGCAGAGATGCTTCGCTACAACCGCCAAATCATTCTCAAACAGTTTGATTTTGAAGGCCAAGAAGCGCTGAAACAGAGCTCAATCCTAGTATTAGGCGCAGGAGGCTTAGGTTGTGCGTCCTCTCAATACCTTGCGACTGCAGGCATTGGTAAGCTAACTCTTATCGACGATGATGTTGTTGAACTTTCTAACTTACAACGACAAGTACTTCATACCGATGCCGACATTGGCAGGAAAAAGGTCGATTCAGCCGCAGAATCACTGCAGGTATTGAACCCTCACCTAACGGTTGAGACCGTTGATCATCGACTGAATGACGAAGCGCTTGCGAAGTTAATTGAAGCGCACTCCTTAATTCTTGATGCCTGTGACAACGTTGAAACACGCAACCAACTTAACCGCTTATGCTACGCCTCAAAAACACCATTAGTATCTGGCGCTGCTATTCGTATGGAAGGTCAGATTAGCGTGTTCACTTATCAAGATGAAAACGCACCGTGCTACCAATGTTTAAGCGCCCTATTTGGCAACGCAGCGCTAAGCTGTGTCGAAGCCGGAGTATTGGCTCCTATCCTTGGAATGGTTGGTGCTGCACAAGCTTTAGAAGCCATCAAAGTTATTGCTCAATTTGGACAACCCAAACAAGGCAAGCTATTGATTCTCGATGCTATGTCACACAGTTGGAGGGAAATGAATTTAATGAAGATGCCTAATTGCTCGGTTTGTGGAAAAGCCGACAAACCTTCATCCATCATCTAAATACGTAGGTTTTAATTGCTAGGTTTTCATTGCTAAGTATTGCTCACAAGGCCTTGACCCCATAGTCAGGGCTTTTTTACACGCCCAATGCAGCTTTCTATACAGCACGAGACAACGGGACACTAAAACCAGGCTACTAATTCATAACGGGTTCTGTATAAATTTAAAGTAAGTCGAAATATTCACTTTGTGTGTTATTCAAATAAGAGGCCGAATGTTTTTTTCTGCTTGGCTTCATTCACTTTACCAGTAATCTCACTTACTCTTTTACAGATAACCTTCAAAGACTTACTCTCATGAAACAGTTAAAAACAGGGATATTTATCTTAATGTGTGGTGTGGGCTTATTATTGACTCTCGCCTATTTCCCTCTGACCCCAGAGACAGGACAGCGCATTCACGCAAAAGTGATTTCGAACACCCTTACTCAATCGCTAGATGGGCATAGACGTTACCTCACCGTCCAGACAGAAGATAATCAAGTATTTCGCGTTTCCATTGCACCAACTACAGACTGCCCTATTGATTCTGTGGTCGCACTTGATACATTAAACAATCAAATAACCGGACAAAGCAGTTATCAGTTCATCCACTGTCGAACTGCACATTAATCGATATAACGACACTCATCGATGTCACTACAATAATCGATATAGCTTCACAAATAGCTATAACAACAAAAATGGACATAAGAAGAATGAATCAGCCACTCATTTCACCGGAACAACTGCAACAACGTTTACTAGCAGAAGACAACATCGTCACCCTAGATGCCAGTATCGAATTTCAGATCCCAAGCGAGTCGGAAAAGATTAAAGGACAAATGATTCCTGGCGCGATTCGTTTCGATTACGACAAAGACTTTTGTAATAAGCACACCCTACTTCCTCACATGTTCCCGTCCGAAAAACACTTCAACGCACGCGCACAAGAAATTGGTATCAACCAAAACAGTACGATTGTGGTTTACGATAACTCTGGAACCTTTGCTTCCCCTCGCGCATGGTGGATGTTTATGGCAATGGGACACAAAAGCGTTTACATCTTAGATGGTGGTTTACCTGCATGGATAGAAGCCGGCTACCCAACGGACACCGACTACAAAACAGAGGTACAACCGGGCAACTTTGAAGGCAACATTCAAGACAACTACTTTGTAAATGCTCAACAAATCCAACGTTTTTCCGATAACAAGAGCGCAAACATTATCGATGCACGTTCACAAGCTCGTTTCGATTCAGAAGTACCGGAACCACGTAAAGGCTTACGCAGCGGCCATATTCCCAACTCGATTTGTCTGCCATTCGCACAAGTATTAAGTGCAGGTAAATTGAAACCTCAAGAAGATCTAGTTGACGTCTTTTCAGCGTTAAATTTAACGCCCTCTCAGCCTATGTTCTTTAGCTGCGGGTCGGGTGTAACGGCTTGTATCATTCTATTAGCCGCTAAACTCGCTGGGTATTCAGGTGAAATGGGCGTTTATGATGGGTCGTGGACGGAATGGGGCGCCAACGAACAACTCCCTATTGCGATTACAAATCAGTAATTCAACTTCGTTTATTGCTACTACCATTAGAATACAGTACGCGACTGCAAAGAGTTTACTCAAAATGGCGATTTGAAGTCCCATGGAATAAATTCTTTGCGACGTGATTAGCGCTTACCGTAATGTAAAACCAAAAAATTATGAGCACTATTGCATAACAAGCGACATTGTTGACTAACATAAACTGTGATCGATCATAGGTTAATAGTGATCACTACTCTGAACGCTAATATTTTTCTCAAGAATATCAGCTCGTAGTCGTTATACTATTCAGTTATCGATACTTTAATTGTTGGTGTTTGTATCCTTGATTACATGCATCACCCTAAAAAACCAGTATATTGTCCCTTTCACCTGTTAAAAACAGTAACAAACAAAAGGCATGCCATGGCTCTATTTAAGAAAAATATCTGGTCGCTGTACGCTCTGATCGTATTGTGTACTCTGATACTTTTCACTGGGTTGGGTGTAACTAAGTGGCAATCAAACAAAGATGATTTCATCGAGCAGCAACATATTCAAGTTGAACTTTTTTCTGGCTCAGTTAGCTCTCTCTTAACAAGCCAAGAAGCTTTATTGGAAGTCGTTGGGCATCAGCTTGCCCAGCAGTCAGACTTTACTCGAACAGCTGCAATTCAAATCCGTCCACTTTTAGACAAATTACTTGATACCCACCCTGCTGTCGCAGCATTTGGGCTGCTCAACGCTCAGGGCGACTATATTTCTATCAGCTCTAACCTTCAGCTATCAGATCAAAAAAATCTACTCCAAGACCCGCACACGAGACATTCATTTTTAGAGACAATGGCGAGTGACAAGATGGTTTTGGGACGGACTTACTTTCAAGAGTCTTTAAACAGCCTAGTTATCCCGTTAAGAAAATCAATTTCAATCGATGGCAAGAATGTTGATGCTGTCATGAGTGCTGGTTTACGCTTAGACAGCACGATTGTGTTCGAAAACAATGCACACGCAGGCAGCTACAACACGCTAACTTTGCTGAGATCCGACAACTATCGTCAGTTTTTTTCTAGCGATATAGAATCTCTCGACGCTTATTCGAAGCCCGTTGATGATGATGTTATGAAACGAATCATTGAAAGCTTTTTAGAACAAATTCCTTTCAGTATCGAAGAAGCCAAAGCCAACAAAAAGACGTACTCTTTCAGCATAAACGATGACACATACCACTCACTAGTCAGCGCTAAATACATCCCAGATTACAAACTATGGGTAATCGGTCGCACAGATCTTTCTCATATCAATAATATCTTTGTAGAAGAGTTTGGCATTATCTTCGGTGCCTTTATTTTACTTCAGATCGGTTTCTACGTCCTAGTTAAGTCAATCGCAAAGAACGAGCAACGTACCCGGAGTCAACTGATTTACCAAGCCAATCACGACCCATTGACCTCCCTACCCAACCGTTTATACATGCGAAGAAATATTGGCAAATGGCTTGAACAAGAGTCAGAGCAATTCTCACTATTGTTTATCGATATAGATAACTTTAAATGTGTCAATGATACACATGGCCATGACTATGGCGATAAGGTACTCAAACAGATCGCTTTGCGTTTAATGAGGTTCCGCTCTCGGCTAAGTCTATTGGTTCGGGAATCCAGTGATGAATTTTTATTCCTAACACCACTAACAAATGATACCGAAATTAAACGACTAGCAGAACGCATCATAGAAGTACTGTCCCAACCTTACGATGTTGATGATTCTCAATTTTTATTGGGGTGCAGTATTGGTATCGCGATATTCCCAGAACACGGAAAAGACTTAGATAGTTTGCTTCGCTCAGCTGACATCTCAATGTATAAGGCGAAACAGCATCAAAACTCGTACAGTCTTTTCACGGAGGAGATGCAAGAAGCCCACCTTTACAAAATGAAGGTAGAACAAAGGCTACGCATTGCTATAGAGAAACAAACTCTATTCATGGTTTTTCAACCGCTGGTCCGTGCCGATGATAGCATTCATGGTGTAGAAGCACTCGTACGCTGGATTGATGACGAACTAGGTTTTATTCCACCCGATGTATTTATACCGATAGCTGAAAGCACTGGTTTAATGCAAAAGCTAGGCACTTTCATCATCGAGTCTAGCGTTATGCAAATCGCTCATTTACGTCAGACAACCGAGCAAAAAATAGGGTTATCGATCAACATATCTGTCCGTCAATTTTCACATAAATCTTTCTCTAATCATTTGCTTACCGTACTCGAAAAATATCAGTTTCCAGCAAGCTGCCTAACACTAGAGATCACCGAAAGCCTGTTCATTGAAGATGTAACTTTGGTGAAGCCAATTTTCGAGGCCCTCAAAGAAAATGATATTAAGATCTCTCTGGATGACTTCGGTACTGGCTATTCTTCATTGAGTATGTTGAAGGTACTCCCTATCGATGAACTAAAGATAGATAAGAGCTTCATTGAAAACATTACTGTAGACCTGCAGTCGCTCACAATGGTACAAAACATCATTGCAATAGGTAAGAACTTTGGGATGGTGGTATTGGCGGAGGGCGTAGAAACGAATGAACATTTCTCTATCCTCAAATCATGTGGCTGTGACTTGATGCAGGGTTATTACTTCTCTCGTCCTGTTCCATATGATGAATTATGCAATTATCTATCTTCAACTCAACCATTGAAATAGAAAGCAATAAGATCAATACGTCAGACATCAATCTCATAACTAACCGCACAAAAGGGGAGCCTAAGTTTGCTGTCTTTGAGCTCTAGAAACTAAGAAGATAACGTGGATCTATTGCCCTACAATTGTAAAACAATCATGAGTCTTGGAGTTCAGCATGCTTCATCTGCTCATCCAAGTTAAGTACGGTCAAAGCATTGCTTACACTGGTCGCAATCACGTCTACCACGCCCGTTCTTAGTGCACCTAACAAAGCGAGTGGTTTACTGTTTTCGGCTGCGATGGCTATGACTTCCGCTATTGGGCGAAACTCTTCTAAGCCTAAGCCAATGACTCGGTCACTCATTACCGTGTTTGCCGCTTTACCGTATACATCAAAAAAATCATAGCCAGCAAAGTCCCCTACCACACCTTGTAGTAAACGCGACTGAACCACCTCACCCGCAGTAAACCAACCTAAGTCAACCATGTAGCTGTTTTCGCTCATATCTCCGATACCGACTAAAGCAACATCAGCCTTTCGGGCTAGATCGAGTGTTTGCTTAACGGTGCTGTTTTCCATGAATGCTGTTTTTTGCGCTTTATTCTCCGCATAAGCAGGCGCGTATAGCGTTTCTGATGAACCGCCGTACTTTTTCGCTAACTGTCTACATATATGGTCGGCATTAAACATACCACCTCTTGGGTGAATACCGCCGATACCACATACAAACTTACAGTCACGTGGCGTGATTACGCCAGTATGGTGAGCGACTGAAGACACATTACGACCTTGTCCAACCGTTACCACCATGCCGTTTTTCAAGGTACTGGTCAGATAGTTGGATACTAAGCCTGCTACTTGCAGTCTTTGTTTATCTTCATTCGGTTGGTCTAAGGCTACAAGCGCACGCTTTACACCAAAACGCTCTATCAAACGTTGTTCTATTTTTGCGCTAAATACGGGGTGGTATTTCACGGTGATTTCAACAATACCTTCATCTCGAGCTTGCCTGAGCATTCGACCAACCTTTGCACGAGAAATAGAAAATTTCTTAGAGATCTCTTCTTGGGTTGCCCCATCTTGGTAATAGGCAACCGCTACTTCAGTTAGGAGATCAGTGTTTTCTTCGGAAACATCTTGGATATTGTTACTCATATACCACTCAACCAATATTTAACAATTATTTTACCTGCTGTACTTCCTAATATAGGAGAGTTCAGTAAGCGATAAATAAGCTTACACCCCGAACATATGTAACAGCAAGGAACATTTGATCAGCATGGTAACCTTGATTGGGCTATTGATTAGTTAGGCTCAATTTGACCGTTAAACGTTTGCTTGCATACCCCATAATTACTAGAGCGAAATATATTTGACTGAAGTCACCATACAGCACTATTTACCGTTGACTTTGACGCTAGATCGGATAAATATGGCTACATCATTTACTCATCGAGCGATCATATGTTCCGTGCAAATGTTCGTTCGGAGAAAAATTTAAATTAATGTAAGTTTAATTCACTGGTACAACCTTGAGAAACTTCATTAGTTAGCTTGCAAATGCCCGCACCTCTCCCATTAAAGAGGTCTTCTGCGATACATAGGATGATCAAAATGAGCAATAAATTAGAGCAACTTCGTAAACTAACCACTGTTGTAGCTGACACTGGCGATATTGAAGCTATCAGCAAGTACACTCCTGAAGATGCAACAACTAACCCATCTCTAATTCTTAAAGCCGCTCAAATTGCTGAGTACGCACCTCTAATCGATGCTTCTATCGAATACGCTAAAGCTCAAAGCGAAGACAAAGCACAACAAGTTCAAGATACTTGCGACATGCTTAACGTGAACATTGGTAAAGAAATCCTGAAAGTGGTACCTGGTCGCATCTCTACTGAAGTAGATGCTCGTCTTTCTTACGACATGGAAGGCAGCGTTGCTAAAGCGCGTCAGCTTATCAAAATGTACAACGACGCTGGCATCACTAACGACCGTATCCTTATCAAACTGGCTTCTACTTGGGAAGGCATCCGTGCAGCTGAAATCCTAGAGAAAGAAGGCATCAACTGTAACCTGACGCTTCTATTCTCTTTCGCTCAAGCACGTGCTTGTGCTGAAGCTGGCGTATTCCTTATCTCTCCTTTCGTTGGTCGCATCATGGACTGGTACAAAGCGAAAGAAGGTCGTGATTTCGAAGCTTCAGAAGATCCAGGCGTAATCTCTGTTTCAGACATCTACAACTACTACAAAGAGCACGGTTACAAGACAGTTGTTATGGGCGCAAGCTTCCGTAACATCGGCGAGATCCTTGAACTTGCTGGCTGTGACCGTCTAACTATCGCTCCTCAACTTCTAGCAGACCTAGAAGCAGCGGAAGGCGAAGTAGTAGAGAAGCTAATCGACTCTAACGGTACTAAAGAGCGTCCTGCTGCAATGACTCACGCTGAGTTCCTATGGGATCACAACCAAGACCCAATGGCTGTAGAGAAGCTAGCTGAAGGCATCCGCAACTTCGCCGTTGACCAAGGCAAACTAGAAGACATGATCGCAGCTAAGCTGTAATCACTAAGAATTAAAAAAGGGGAACGTTTGCGTTCCCCTCTTCATATCAAATTTACTATTTCAAACTTTAACTCTATTTGGAAGCAATTATGACTCAATCTAGAAAGCATCTTGCTAACGCTATTCGTGCTCTAAGCATGGACGGTGTTCAACAAGCAAACTCTGGTCACCCAGGCGCACCTATGGGTATGGCTGACATCGCTGAAGTTCTTTGGCGCTCTCACCTAAACCACAACCCAGCAAACCCTGAGTGGGCTGACCGCGACCGTTTTATCCTGTCTAACGGCCACGGCTCAATGCTGATTTACTCTCTGCTTCACCTAGCAGGTTACGAGCTTTCAATTGAAGACCTTAAGAACTTCCGTCAACTGCACTCTAAGACGCCAGGTCACCCAGAGTACGGTTACGCACCAGGTATCGAGACGACTACTGGTCCTTTAGGTCAAGGCATCACTAACGCTGTTGGTATGGCAATGGCTGAGAAAGCGCTTGCTGCTCAGTTCAACAAAGAAGGCCACGATATCGTAGACCACTACACTTATGCATTCATGGGTGATGGTTGTCTGATGGAAGGCATTTCTCACGAAGCCTGTTCTCTAGCAGGTACGCTTGGTCTTGGTAAGCTGGTTGCTTTCTGGGATGACAACGGCATCTCTATCGATGGTGAAGTTGA
>NZ_JBGOOM010000037.1:0-28429 GCF_041439575.1 Vibrio sp. 5S239
TGATGGTGTGTTATCAGTATTCATTTCGCTTAGGGTTCTCTAAGTTAATCAATCTCTCAATATTTTTCATTGAGTCTTCACAGCGCTCTAATCGTTCTTTTGCTAACTGCCAAGCCTCTTCCGCTTTTTTCTTACTGTGGCGAGGCGCAGAATCAAACGCTAACTTTCGTGCTTGAACTAAATCGACTAACCGCTTTCGCCAATCTTGATGCTGTGCAAGTTCATTGTATAAATCGTTTAAACTTTTCCCTGATTTACTTTTTCTATCTAGACGCAAATCGTGATTCGCTAACTCTCGTTGAATCGCTGCAATCTGGTTGGTCAGTTTTTCAGTTAGGTAATTTGCTCGTGATGAAGTGAGTTGATTGGTGTCCTGTTCACGAATGATGGTGTTATAAGTCGCCTGAGTTTCAAGTGCATAAGGAAGCAGAATAGAGGAGCCACACTTAAACAAGGCTCGATCAAACAATGCTTGATGGTAAGCACCACGAGATTTATCGACCTGAGAGCAATGGCCAATCAAGGTGTCAATAACACTTTTTAGTTTTGAAAACTGATTCATGTTGCTTCCTGTTTGCTGGTAGCTATAAGTTTACAAACCACGCTTCGTAAGCCAGTTTAATTGCAAGAACACTGACCACAGTCACAAAGACAGGTCGTATAAACGTCGCACCAAAACGAATCGCAGAGTGTGCACCAACAAATGCCCCTGCCATTAAGCAAACACCCATGGTTAAACCAAGAACCCAATCAATATGACCCAAAATGGCGAAAGTTACCAAAGAAGTGAAGTTACTGGTAAAGTTCATTGCTTTAGCTAGGCCAGAAGCAAGTAAGATATTCAGGCGGTAAAGTGCCATAGAACTTACGGTCCAAAATGCGCCGGTTCCTGGGCCTGCAACACCATCGTAAAACCCAAGAATGAATCCTTGGTACTTTTGTTTTCTTTTAAGTACCGGACACGGTTTAGGAGACACATCGTGGCTCACGTCTGGAGTCTTGTGGAAAATGGTATAGACTGCCGCCGCTAAAATAATGAGCGGTAAGACTTTCTCTAACCATTCAGTACTGATTGCATCTACGGTTAATGTACCAATAGTCGCACCTATTAGCGTTGCTATAAATGCGTTGACCCAGCACTCGGGTTTAAATAATTTCTTACGGTAATACGTAAAAGCCGCTGTCGATGAGGCAAACGTCGCAGCGAGCTTATTGGTACCCAACGCAATGTGTGGTGGCAGGCCAAGTGATAACAAAGCGGGGACGGTTAACATCCCACCACCACCGGCGACAGCATCAATAAAGCCAGCTGCAAATGCAACCAGAGCAAGAATAACCAACATGGTTGGTTCAATCATTTCCATAAATAGCTAGTGTTCTCGTTGTCGGCTGGTCGTACAGCCACACGAATAATCGATGGATTAGTCATGTTGGGTTGTGAATGAAGGGCCTAGCGATAACTGGCCCATAACTACCTTAATGGTAGGAAAATTAGTAATTTATTGTTCTTTTAAAAGGCGGTAGCGAGTCGAGTAGGGACTTCCCGTATCGCTTCGTCACTATACGTCTATCAAGGATGGTGACTTTACCAGAATCTCGTTCTTTTCGCAGTAGCCGACCGACAGATTGAATAAGCTTTTTACTCGCATCTGGAACAGTAATCTGCATAAAGGGATTACCGCCACGTGATTCAATATATTCTGAATGTGCTTGTTCTACTGGGGAGGTTGGAACGCCAAAAGGAATCTTGGTAATAACTAGGTTTTCAAGAAGTGCTCCTGGTAGGTCAAGGCCTTCTGAAAAGCTGCCAGTCCCAAAAAGAACGCTTGTTTTACCTTGGTCTATGAGTTTTTTATGTTTTTTTAGGATTTCAGTGCGTGAAGTATCACCTTGAACCTGTAAAGCCCATGACTTTTTAACGAAATCTGTTGCCAAAGCTTCTGCAACTTTATTCATTTGCCAGTAAGAAGAGAATAGAACGAGATTGGCTTTGTTTTCTTCTATTATCTTAGGCAAAATTTCAATAAGATATTCGGTAAACTGAGGCGCTTGCGGTTCGTATTTCATAGCTGGAACGATCAGCTCTGCTTGATTCTGATAATCAAACGGTGACGCTAAAGCCAGAAATTGCACACCATCTTCCGCTTTTTGACTGATACCGGCTTGATGACTGAAGAAGCTGAAGGAATTTAGCGCTCTCATTGTCGCAGAAACTAAGACGGCTCCAACACAGCGGCTCCAAATCTGTTGGTCAAGTTGCCAGCCCACCTCTAATGGTGAAACATTCACGACGATATCGCCTTCACTCTCTTCGTTTAACTCAAGCCAACGCGCTAACGGCGCCCCCTTTTCTCGCTTAGGTTCCGCCATTAGGCGCCATACTTGCGCTAGATTCTCTGTCCTTTGTATATAGAAACCTATTTCAGCGAGTGCGGGCTCGGCTAATTTCGCTGAAAGTTCACCGTCTTTAACACGTTCAGCAATGAGGTCTGCAACTTTTGCGACGGCTTGACTCGCCTTTTGAGTGAGCTGCTTGAGATCTTTAGATTCACTTTCTAGCCATTCGGGTAGCTCGCCGTGCTCAAAACGAAACAACCCGTCTTCAAAATGGGCGGTGTCAAATTGTTTGTTTAGCTGATTCAGAGTGGGAATCAGCTGCTGTACTGAATCTTGCAGTTCATTTCTGAATCGATTAACGCGCTTTTCGTCCGCGAGGCCCGAAAGCTTGGTGATGGATTGATTTAAGCGCTCTAACCAAGATGCGGCGCCTTTTAAGCTCGCCGCTGCAGACGAGTGGTCTCTTGCTACGTGAGGTAAATGATGGGCCTCGTCGAAGATATAGATACTATTCTCAGGTTCTGGAAGAATAACTCCACCGCCTAGGTCTGCGTCAGCCATCACTAAACTGTGATTGGCGATAATCACGTCCGCTTTATCTAGCTCCGAGCGTGCTTTTTGGAAAGGGCAGTCTCTATGAGAAGGCATACTGTTATTACAGCTGTGC
This sequence comes from Vibrio sp. 5S239, assembly GCF_041439575.1. Taxonomy (NCBI): domain Bacteria; kingdom Pseudomonadati; phylum Pseudomonadota; class Gammaproteobacteria; order Vibrionales; family Vibrionaceae; genus Vibrio; species Vibrio sp. 5S239. The sequence continues at coordinate 3,005 of NZ_JBGOOM010000037.1, forward strand.
TTATCACTGACAATCATTTGCCAAATTATATTGTCGATTGGTTTCGGCCATGAGTCGCGGTCACCATCCCATTTGCCTTGAGCCAAACTACGGTACATGGTTTGAAGTTGTTCGGTATCCTTTTTCTTTGGTTTGGCGTCGAACATAGCCATTTGTCCACCATCAACTCCACAAGCAGCGGCTAACTTCTCGGCACAGCAATAACGCTGTCTACCTTTGGCGAGTATAAAAGAGAACTCTCTATCAGTAAGTCTTCTATATAGAGGGAGGTCTTTATTGACGAGTTGTTCTTGAAGTGCAACCGTCGCCGTTGAAATGACGATTTTTCGATTGTTGAGTACCGCAACAGGAATCGTCGCCATCAAATAAGCTAGTGATTTGCCAATCCCCGTTCCTGCCTCAGCAACAATCATGCGATTACTTTTGTGGTATTGCCCACAAAGTGTCTTTGCTATTTCTGCAACAAGGTAATTTTGAGCACGTCGAGGTACAAAGTTGTCCAACTGATCTTGGAGGTTTTGATAACTGGTGCGGATAGAGTTTTGAATTTTAGTAGTTAGCATACTGTGACCTACGTAACGGAGCGAGGATAGTAGCACATATCACTAGCCGGTACATTTACGGCAAAATAGCTCGCTTTTGAATCAAAGGTAGATCTCGTTCACAAAAAAAAACTGAACCATCAGGAACTTAACTATTTTATTTATCTTGTGAAATATAAATATTAAAAAAGACTGGCTATCAGGTGTAAAATTCTTATTTGGTGGTTTTGTTTTTGTTTTTATGGTTTTTAATACTGTATTTTTTGTTTTTATAGTTATTATATTTCCCAGTAAAACTAAGGATAAGTCACTCGTAAAACAATGAAAAAAAATGTAAGTGTTTGATTTTTAGCTGTTTATGTTTTTTTTGAGTGTTTTTTTAGTTTATTTGACACGCAGGATAATCTTTTGCAATCTAGACATCGAAATTTAGTGACAGTGGTTAGCCAACAAAGAGTGGTAATTACTAGTCACAAAAATAATAGGGAACCGGGCAAGGATCTCCCATTCTTAGAAAAGGCAGTGGATTTATTATGAAAAAGACTCTAATCGCATTAGCACTAGCGGGTATCTCAACTTCTACGCTAGCAGCAGGCAACATTTATGACGACGGCACTACAGCGTTCAACGTTAAAGGTGAAATCGATACTTACCTAAGTACTGGTGAAGCTACAATAAAAGAAACTGGTAAAGCTGACGTAAATGCTAAATCTGATCTTGATGTTGACCTGTGGGCAAAAATTCAGATCGATGCAACACATAAGCTGAGCGATAGCGTATCTGCATTCGGTTCTTTCGAAGTTGAAAACGGCAACGGTTTTGGCATTTGGGAAGGCAAGTTTGATGACGATAACTCTGTTTCTACAGATGACCTTTACTTCGGTTTCAACATTGGTGAGAACTTCGGTATCGCTGCTGGTGAAGTAGGTGACTTCGGTGACTCTCTAGACGCAGTAACACTAGACAACACTAACGAAGGCTTCGGCTACATGGATGACTTTGTTAGCTCTCTTGAGTCTGCTGGTCATGCGGTTTCAGCTAAGTACACAACTGGCGGTCTTAAGTTAATTGCTGATACTTACCTATCTTCAGACGAAGATGCAGACGTAGCATACGGTGTGTCTGCTGAATACACTTTCGACGAGATGTTCACTCTTGGCGCAACTTACCAAGATCAAGGTAACCGTGGAAATGGTACTGATTACAGTGTAATGGGTGCAAAAGCTGGTCTTACTCTAGGTAACTTCGGCGCAGCAGTGAACTACATCTTTGAAGATATCGATGGTGCTTCAGATCTAGACACAATTTCTGCAGCTCTAGATTACCAAATCGAAAAAGTACGTCTATACACGTCATTCGGCTTCACTGACGGTGACAACGATCAAGAGATTACTTACTACACTGTAGGTACTGATTACGCAGTTTCTAGCAACATCTCTGCATTCGTTGAATACTCTGATTACGAGAACAAAGTAGACAATGCCAACTTAGTTGAAGGTGATGCTGTTATCGCAGGTATGTACTACACATTCTAATCACTTGATATCAAGTTGAATGTAAACAAAGGTCGCATTTATGCGGCCTTTTTGATTATATAAGAAAGCTGTCAGTGTTATACCCAACTGAGCTTAAATCTCTGGCTAGTAAGCTATATTTTATGCATGGTGTTAGCGAGACCTTGAGGTTATTTGGGTATAAGACTTAATGATAAAAAAGGGTTAAATCATGAAACGTACTATTTGGACTTCGATTTTAATGGCGCTTTCCGCGTTGAGTGTCCCAAATGCATATGCAAACACCAATTCGTCCACCGAGCTAGATGCGTCTCAAGGAGTTGAAGTGTTATTTATCAATAGTCAAGATGCAAAACAGATGGATGAACCGTTTATGCTTGCTACGGGGTCGAATCAAATCGTGTTACGCATGAATACGATGTTGGGGCGAGGTGAACAGCGTGGCAACTTTACTTCAGCGCCTTATATCCTTACCTTGAATGTTAATGATGGCGAACTGGAAATCGACGGTCCGAAACTGAACGACGTACTTCAAGCAAGAAAAGTGTTTGAAGGCGATACGATTGACTGGAATGTGAGCCTCAATGGCAGCGATATAGATTACGACCAAATCAAAATGGTGGGGAAAAAGGGCATGCTCCCATATTCAAACCTTGACGAACAACTTGCGATTTATAACGCAGCCAATGGCATCAGCTTTGCGGGTAATGTCATTGCACCTGTTGCCGCTGCAAGTTTAGTAAACGGTAAGCAACAAGCAGCTAAGTCTGTAGGCCAAGATAGCTTAGAAATGCAAAAAGCAAAAATGTCGTATTTGAAATTGTCGCCAACTGAGCGTAAATCACTCCGTAAATGGTTGGTTGATCAGCAGTAAACGAACTCAATCAACGTTGATGACTGTTTTTGGGAAGCGAAGCCAGGAGCACTAGCTGCTGGCTTTACTCGTTCAAGCGGTTAAAGCTTTACCTCTCTCCACTCACCAGGCTGAAGCTCACCGACGTTCATATTACCCATCGAATAACGAATGAGGCGTAGAGTAGGGAAGCCTATATTGGCTGTCATACGCCTTACCTGACGGTTACGTCCTTCAATGATAGTCATCGCTATCCATGTAGTTGGTATTGCAGCTCTAAACCTAACTGGAGGGGTTCTTTCCCAAACCTCTGGCTCTGGCATTATTTCTACTCTTGCTGGCAGTGTCATACCGTCTTTTAGCTCGACACCTTTTCTCAATTTATCTAAATCTTCCTCAGAGGGGCTTCCTTCAACCTGCACCCAATAAGTCTTTGGTGACTTTGAGTTGGGCTGAGTTAGTTTAGCTTGAAAGATGCCATCATTGGTTAAGACCATTAATCCTTCGCTGTCGCGGTCAAGTCGTCCTGCAGCATAAACATCTTTAATTGGTATAAAATCAGCCAACGTTTTTCTGCCTTCACCATCGGTGAACTGGCTGAGAGTATCAAAAGGCTTGTTAAACAGAATCACTTTTCGCTCTTCCAATGTTACCTTTGGTTTTGTACTCATAGGTTTGCTCTTGTAACGGTGTTTACTTGAGTGAGGTCTTTTATGTGTATTGCCAGTGCTATTTTTATCACTGCTTCGGTTCTGCCTATTACCGCTTTGTTTTAATGTTGCGCCAGAACGAGTTGGTTTGTCTGAGCGAGATGCGCTGAGTGAGCGAGTAGACATGTTAACTACCTTGCAAAAATGTAAATGAAGTGTGCTGAAAAGTTTTCACTGAAACGGAATTGAGCTATCATTTGCGCGCCTAAAAGACACAAAATAGAACAAGTTGATGGACTCTTAAGCCTGATTTGTTTAATTATACCTTCGTGTTTTATTATAACAACGCACTCACGGATTTGGTTCATGCTGTCATCAAGATAGCATGAGGAATAAGATAGAGTACGACTACCAAGTAAGCAGTTTTCACTCTCAGAGTCGCTTATTGGTCAATTTATAACATTCTCACTACTTTAGGTGAGCTTGTAAGAACTATAGGGAAATTTCATGCCTACTGAAAAACCAACTATCATCTATACCATCACAGACGAAGCTCCGGCACTAGCAACTTACTCTCTGCTGCCAATCATTCAATCTTTTACGGCTTCTTCTGGTATTGACGTTGATACTCGCGATATTTCACTTGCAGGGCGCATTATTGCCAACTTCCCTGACTACTTGAATGAAGAGCAGCGTATAGGTGATGCATTAGCCGAGCTAGGTGAGCTGGCTAAGACACCAGAAGCGAACATCATTAAGCTTCCAAATATTTCAGCATCTGTACCTCAACTTCAAGCAACGATCAAAGAGCTACAGTCAAAAGGTTACGCACTTCCTAATTACCCTGAGGAAGCGAATACTGATGAAGAAAAAGCAGTAAAGGCGACTTACGACAAGATTAAAGGCAGTGCAGTAAACCCAGTACTACGTGAAGGTAACTCTGACCGTCGTGCTCCACTTTCTGTTAAGAACTATGCGAAGAAAAACCCACACTCTATGGGCGCTTGGTCTGCAGACTCTAAGTCACATGTTTCAAGCATGGACGACAAAGACTTCTTCGGTAGTGAAAAGTCAGTGACCATTGAGGGTGCTACTCAAGTAAGCATTGAGTTTGTCGGTAAAGACGGTTCTAAGAAAACGCTTAAGCCAGCTTTCGCATTGCAAGATAAAGAGATCATCGATGCATCGGTAATGAACAAAGCTGCTTTGGTTGCGTTCTTTGAAAAAGAGATCGCATCGGCTAAAGAGCAAGGTGTACTGCTTTCACTTCACATGAAAGCGACGATGATGAAAGTCTCTGATCCAGTGATTTTTGGTCACGCGGTTAAGGTTTACTACAAAGACGTATTCGCTAAGCACGGCCAACTATTTGAAGAGTTAGGTGTTGATGTTAATAACGGCATCGGTGATGTATATGCGAAAATTGCTGAGCTTCCTCAAGCGCAGAAAGAAGCAATAGAAGCTGACTTACAAGCGGTATACGAGACTCAGCCTCCACTAGCTATGGTTGATTCGGACCGTGGTATTACTAACCTACACGTACCAAGCGATATCATTGTTGATGCATCTATGCCTGCAATGCTGCGTTCTTCAGGTCAAATGTGGGACCCAGAAGGTAAGCAAAAAGATACGAAAGCAATGATCCCAGATCGTAGCTATGCGAGTATCTACCAAGCGGTTATTGATTTCTGTAAAGAGAACGGTGCTTTTGACCCTACGACTATGGGGAGCGTACCAAACGTTGGTTTGATGGCTCAAAAAGCGGAAGAGTATGGTTCTCATGATAAAACTTTCATTCTTGAAGCTGCTGGTCAGGTTCAAGTTGTTGACGCTTCAGGCTCAGTGCTTTTGGAGCAAGACGTAGAGGAAGGCGATATCTTCCGTATGTGTCAGGTTAAAGATGCGCCGATTCAAGACTGGGTTAAACTGGCGGTAACTCGTGCTCGAGCTTCGGGTGTTCCAGCTATATTCTGGCTAGATGAGTCTCGTGCGCACGACGCTCAGCTTATTAAGAAAGTTGAAACGTACCTTTCTGAATACGATACTGATGGTCTTGAAATTAAGATCCTTGCTCCACTTGAAGCAACTCAATATTCATTGGCTCGTATTAAAGAAGGCCTAGATACGATTTCAGTTACAGGTAACGTTTTACGTGATTACCTAACTGACTTGTTCCCAATTCTAGAGCTTGGTACATCAGCTAAGATGCTATCAATTGTTCCGCTAATGAACGGTGGTGGTTTGTTTGAAACAGGTGCTGGCGGCTCGGCTCCTAAGCACGTGCAGCAAGTAGAGAAAGAAAACCATCTTCGCTGGGATTCTCTAGGTGAATTCTTAGCATTAGCGGCGTCATTAGAGCACCTAAGCGTAGTGACAGGGAATGCTAAAGCGCAAGTTCTAGCTGATGCACTTGATAAAGCGACGGGCGAATTCCTAGATCATAATAAGTCACCTTCACGTAAAGTGGGTGAGCTTGATAACCGTGGTAGCCACTACTACCTAGCTGCATACTGGGCTAAAGCACTTGCTGAACAAACTGTTGATGCTGATTTAGCAGCAGAGTTTGCTAGTGTGGCGCATCAACTGACGGAAAACGAAGAAGCGATTGTTGCCGAGCTAAACAACGCTCAAGGTGTAGCTGGTGACTTAGGTGGTTACTACCTACTTGACGACGCATTGGTTTCAACTCTAATGCGCCCAAGTTCAACGCTAAACGCATTTATTGATGCATAGTGATTGTACTCATAACTATCAAGTCATAAACATGGTTTGATAGTTATCTTTTAGTCAAGTAAGAAATGTATTTCCTGACTAAATCAAAATTGAAGACGCTTTAATGAAACCGTTAAAGCGTTTTTTACTTGATGTCTATTGTTCGAAAAAAATGTTCGAAAAAAAACGCCCATTTAAGACTGTATGACAGTGCTAAATGAGCGCTTACTGTGTAACTTAGTCGTTTTTAACTAGGACTAATGAACGTAAACATGTGTTGGCAGTCAACCTATTTACTGGCGTTACCTTCTACAGGAACAACAGAGCTAGCATGCGATCCTTTAGGTCCACTTTCTACTTCATAGTCGACCTGCTGACCAGCCTTTAAGGTTCGATAACCTTCCATTTGTATTGTGGAGTAGTGCGCGAAAATATCGCCGTCTTCACCTTCCGGACAAATAAAACCAAACCCTTTGGCGTTGTTAAACCATTTTACTGTACCTGTAGCCATGCTATACATCCCTCATGCATTTTATTACTAACGTTGTTATATCAATTTTTGTAAGTGAGATTGATATCATTCTGATCAGCGAAAGAACTTCAGCTGATAGCTTGAACCTCGTACATTGCTTACGGAAATTAACGCTACCCTGCGTAACTATTCCTTATTGTTAATTTTTAAAGCGTGTTGCTGATTTTAAATCATGTTGCAAAAATGTATTAAAAACCTTTTAGCTCCAATGTAGCTAATGATTGAGCACAGTCAATAGTAAATTGGTATAAAATTGATCAATTTTAATAACAAATCACATTCGAGATTAACTGCAAACTATTAACTAAATAGTAACTTAGTGGCGGTTTTATTGTCAGAGTCAATAGTTGTGGTGTCTTTTTAATCAATCACATATGTTAACCCTGTTAATCGAGATCTTTTATTTGCAGCTATGGAAATGGTGGATTAGGCTCAGTATAGAGGAATATTTTTTGGCCCTGTTTCTTGGTGCAGTTTCTTAGTACACCATAAAGCGTGAATATGATAGATTTGAGTGAGCTAAACATTCACGATTTCCGGAAAATAACCCTTAGCAAAACTGATATGAGCAGAAACTTTGAATGGGCATCTCCAGGCTCAGATCTACTGGAGAAAGAGACAACTAAAGTAAAGCCACCGGCAATGTATAACGTTATATTGAATAACGATGATTACACGCCTATGGACTTTGTAATCGAGATACTAGAGCGATTTTTCTCACTAGATATCGAAAAAGCAACGGAAGTGATGCTCAAGGTTCATTATGAAGGTAAAGCTATATGCGGCACATTCAGTGCTGAAATAGCGGAAACAAAGGTAGCTCAGGTAACGATGTATTCAAAGGAAAATGAGCATCCGCTACTATGTACAATGGAGCAAGTATAAATTGCTCGAACAACACTGTTGTTCACTTAGGAGGTACTTATGCTAAATAAAGAATTAGAGACGAGTTTAAATGGTGCATTTGCTCGTGCACGAGACAAGCGGCATGAATTTATGACTGTCGAACACCTCCTACTAGCATTATTAGAAAATGATGCGGCCAAGGAAGCGCTACAAGCTTGTCAGGCTGATCTCGACGCTCTTCGCAACGAGCTCGATATTTTTATCGATCAAACAACCCCACTGATTCCAGAGAGCGATGAGACTCGTGAAACGCAGCCTACACTGAGCTTTCAACGAGTGCTCCAACGCGCTGTTTTTCATGTCCAATCTTCAGGTCGCAGTGAAGTAACAGGTGCTAATGTACTTGTGGCTATTTTCAGTGAGCAAGAATCTCACGCGGCATATTTACTCAAGAAAAACGACATTAGTCGCTTAGATATTGTTAATTTTATTTCTCATGGTATTACCAAGGTCAATAACGAAGGTGACAGCTCATCATCGTCTGCTTCATTTGGTGGTACAGAGAGTGCAGAAGAAGCTAATTCTGAAGACCGTCTAGAAAACTTTGCCACCAACCTTAACGAAGTGGCGAAGCAAGGTAACATTGATCCACTTATCGGGCGTGATAAAGAGCTTGAACGTACAATTCAAGTACTATGTCGCCGTCGTAAGAATAACCCTTTGTTGGTGGGTGAAGCTGGTGTAGGTAAAACCGCCATTGCTGAAGGCCTTGCATGGCGTATTGTTGAAGGACAAGTACCTGAAATTATTCAGAGCAGTGTGATTTATTCTTTAGATATTGGTTCACTTCTAGCTGGGACTAAATATCGTGGTGATTTTGAGAAACGTTTCAAAGCAATTCTTAAGCAACTAGAGAAAGAAGAAGACGCGATTCTGTTTATCGACGAAATTCACACAATTATTGGTGCGGGTGCGGCATCTGGCGGTCAAGTTGATGCGGCAAATCTAATCAAGCCGCTATTAAGCAGTGGCAAGTTACGTTGCATCGGCTCAACAACATACCAAGAGTACAGCAGTATTTTTGAGAAGGAGCGTGCGCTATCTCGTCGTTTCCAGAAAATCGATATTGTTGAACCGTCATTAGATGATACGACTAAGATTCTGATTGGCCTGAAGCCAAAATACGAAGCTCACCACGAAGTGCGTTATACCAATAAAGCGTTGCGTGCCGCTGTGGAGCTGTCAGCTAAATACATTAATGAACGCCACCTTCCTGATAAGGCGATTGACGTTATTGATGAAGCTGGCGCTCGTAGCCGTCTGGCTCCTGCAAGCCGTCGTAAGAAGACGGTAAGTGTGGCTGATATCGAGTCAATGGTGGCGAAGATGGCGCGTATTCCTGAGAAATCAGTATCGTCTTCAGACAAAGATACGTTGCAGAAACTGGATCGACGCATGAAAATGTTGGTATTCGGACAAGACCCTGCGATCGATGTATTGAGCGAAGCGATCAAGCTAACTCGTGCAGGACTAGGTGCTGACAATAAACCGGTTGGTTCATTCCTATTTGCTGGTCCTACTGGTGTGGGTAAAACCGAGGTTACGGTTCAACTGTCTAAACTGATGGGTATTGAACTGCTGCGCTTTGATATGTCTGAGTACGGTGAGCGTCACTCGGTTAGCCGCTTGATCGGTGCGCCTCCAGGTTACGTTGGTTATGACCAAGGTGGTCTACTGACTGACGCGGTAATCAAGAACCCACACTCTGTTGTGTTACTTGATGAGATCGAAAAGGCTCACCCAGATATCTTCAACCTGTTACTGCAGGTGATGGATAACGGTACACTAACTGATAACAACGGTCGCAAAGCGGATTTCCGTAACGTTATCTTAGTGATGACAACAAACGCTGGTGTGGCTGAAACCGAGAAGAAATCGATCGGCCTGATCCAACAAGATCATGCGCCAGATGCGATGGGCGAAATCAAGAAGGTGTTTACTCCTGAGTTCCGTAACCGTCTTGATAATATCATTTGGTTCAACAGCCTTGATCCAAGTGTGATTAGCCAAGTTGTTGATAAGTTCATTGTTGAGCTTCAGGTTCAACTGGACGCTCGTGGCGTGTCTTTAGAGGTTTCTGAGGATGCACGTCATTGGTTAGCTGATAAAGGCTATGACAAGACCATGGGTGCTCGTCCAATGGGACGTGTGATTCAAGAGAAGCTTAAGAAACCACTTGCTAACGAGTTACTGTTCGGTAGCTTGGTTGATGGCGGTACGGTTAAAGTATCCCTGAAAAAAGACGAATTGGATTTCATCTATGTTGGTGCTAAAGAAGAGGTTATGCATTAAGCATTATTTCTTAATGGTTTAACTTTCTAGCGGCTTAGGCCTCAATGAACACGTAGCTAAAATAAAACGCATGATTTCGGTTGTGCGTTTTTTATTTTTGGGAGATGGGGAATTTTAGGTGTTAAAAAACGGAGCATATAGCTCCGCTTCTTATCGTATTCGATAATTAAAAATTAACGAGCACGGAAGACGATGCGGCCTTTAGAAAGGTCGTATGGAGTCATCTCAACAGTTACTTTATCACCAGTAAGAATACGGATGTAGTTCTTACGCATTTTACCAGAGATGTGTGCTGTCACTACGTGACCATTTTCAAGTTCAACACGGAACATTGTGTTTGGTAGAGTATCAAGGACAGTGCCTTGCATCTCGATTACGTCTTCTTTAGCCATCTAATCCTCTTTCGAAATTTGGCGGTTTTCAACGGCTTGATTGTGCCGTTAAAATCAAAATATGTAAAGTTGTCGCGTATTCTACCCTTGCCACCGTTGATTTACTAGCCTTTGATGGCGTTGAAACCGTACTTTATAGTTCATTGCAGGGCATTCATCGATTTGATAACCCAAATATAGCCATTGTTTATGCTCTTTCTGGGCGTGTTGGATTTGGAATAGAACACTAAGTGTTCCCATGGATATGTCGATATCTGGATCGAAGAAGGTATAAAACGCGCTAGTGCTATGAGGCATAACATCGGTAACAGCAATTCCGATCAACTTATTCTCGTCGTAGATATGCATGAACTTTGTTGTAAGCCACTCATTTTGTGAGAATTGTAGAAACTCCTTTTTCTTTGGTGGATACATGGTTCCCGAACGATGACGAGCGGTTATGTAGCGGCTATATAAATCAAACCAGTTATCATCCATTGTGTCTTTGAGTTCCCAGCGAAATGTTTTCGCCTTGTTGAGGACCCGTCTTTGGCTTTTGGAGAACTTAACTTCTGGGATAGAAACACGAATGGCCTGGCATGCTGAGCAATTGTCGCAATGTGGCTTGTAAATGGTAGTTCCACTGCGACGAAACCCGTTTGCGAGCAGAACTTCATAACTCTCTGAAGTGTGCATGTGCTCATCAAGCGTGACTGCCACTCTTTCTTCGAGGTGTGGTAAATAGCTGCAAGCGTGATTATCTGTTAATCCAATTCTGATTTGTTGTAAATCTGGATTCATTAAGGCATTTCCTTTAACCATTGGGTTTTAAAGCATGCATCGTCAACGGAGGTTTCTTTTAGTGACTGCAGAGCGTTTAAGAATTCGTTTCTATCGACCTCTATAGCGCCCAAGGACTCCAAGTGAGGGTTCATGACCTGACAATCAATGAGCTTCCCACCGAACTGGTTAAAGTGTTCACAAAAGTACCACAGCGCGATCTTAGAGGCATTGGTCTTCAAGCTAAACATCGATTCACCGCAAAAGACTTGGCCTCTTTGTAAGCCATAAAGCCCGCCGATCAATTCATCGCCTTGCCACACTTCAACGGAATGACAGAATCCTAATGAAGCAAGTTCGCGGTAAGCTAACTGCATGTCGTTGTTTAGCCAGGTTTCCTCTTCGGATCTTAACGAAGAGCAGTAACCGATTACTCTGTCCGTCGCTTGATTAATGCTGACACGATAATTATGTTTTCTTTGAAACTTTTTAAGACTTTTTGATGCTTTGAATGTCTTAGGGTTAAATATCGCTCGCGGTGCAGGGCTCCACCAAAGTATAGGCTCACCTGGGCCGTACCATGGAAATATACCTTGGCTATAAGCGTTCAAAATTCGCATTGGTGACAAATCACCACCAAAGGCGAGCAGACCGTTGGGTTCATCAAGCGCGTTGAAGGGCGAAGGAAACTCTATACTAGTAGTATCAAGTTCGGTTAGGTATATAGTCATAAGTACCGCGTTACAGATTAATCACTGACCAAGAGGTCTTTAGGAGTTTTACCATGAAGAAGTTGCTTTGGATTTTACTTGTTTTGCCCATGTTGGCAAATGCAGCTTACAACAGAAACCAAGCTCGACCAGTGAATGAGGTGGTTTATGGTGAGATCGATACGGTTAGATACATCACTCAACAAGAGATCGTTGAATCGAAAGCGAATGGTTGGGAAACCTTATTGGGTGCTGCGATCGGTGGCTTGATCGGTAATCAGTTTGGTGGTGGCACTGGTAAGGAAGTCGCAACGGCCGTGGGCGCAGTGGCTGGTGCGGGAATAGCTCGTAACCGGGGTAATACACAGTACAAAGTCGAATACAAACTTGTCGAGTTATTGGTCAAAACCAAAGAGGGCAAGTTGGTTAACATTATTCAAGATGTCGATAACTCGATGTTGTTTAACCGAGGTGACGATGTGCGCATTCTCTATTTTTCTGATGGTGTTCGCGTTGATATCGTGTACTAGTGTGTTGGTTTTATTGATTGGCTGATTAATCGCCTTTATCAAGGGGATTAGCTCTGGAGTTAGTTGGAAAAGTTAGTTAATCTGCAAGTACGAAGAATTATTCATCACCCGAAAATAAATACGCGCCAGTGACTTCGGGTGGTACAAGGACTATAAGATTTAATGGAAAGCCTTACGTTACAACCAATTCAAAAAGTGAACGGGGAAGTTAACCTACCTGGTTCAAAAAGCGTTTCCAACCGTGCACTTCTTTTGGCTGCACTTTCTACGGGAACCACTCGCCTAACAAACTTGCTAGACAGTGATGATATTCGTCATATGTTGAATGCATTGACTCAGTTAGGTGTTGATTATCAGTTGTCTGCAGACAAAACCGTTTGTGAAGTGACAGGTGTTGGTGGTGCATTTTCAAGTGACAAAGCCCTCGAGCTTTTCTTAGGTAACGCGGGTACGGCGATGCGTCCGTTGGCGGCTGCACTATGTTTAGGCCGCGGTGAGTATGTTCTGACAGGCGAGCCTCGCATGAAAGAGCGTCCGATTGGCCACTTAGTCGCTGCACTACGCGAAGCCGGCGCCGACGTTCAATACTTAGAGAACGAAAACTACCCACCATTGAAGATCACAGGTACAGGTCTGAAGAGCGGTACGGTTTCTATCGACGGTTCAATCTCTAGTCAATTCTTGACGGCATTTTTGATGGCTGCGCCCTTAGCTGAAGGTGAAGTGACCATTAAAATTGACGGTGAATTGGTTTCTAAACCTTACATCGATATTACGCTGCACATCATGAAGCAATTTGGTGTGGATGTGATTAATAACGATTACCAAGAGTTCGTGATTCAGACTGGGCAATCTTACACAGCTCCGGGTGACTTCTTAGTGGAAGGCGATGCATCATCAGCGTCTTATTTCCTGGCAGCCGCTGCGATTAAAGGTGGTGAAATTAAGGTCACTGGTATTGGTAAAAACAGTATTCAAGGTGATATCCAATTCGCTGATGCGCTTGAAAAAATGGGTGCGGAAATCGAATGGGGTGACGACTACGTTATCTCTCGTTGTGGTGAGCTGAAAGGCATTGATATGGATTATAACCATATCCCTGATGCTGCGATGACTATTGCGACAACGGCTCTGTTTGCGAAAGGCACAACAGCTATCCGTAACGTCTACAACTGGCGTGTGAAAGAGACGGATCGTTTAGCTGCGATGGCAACCGAGCTGCGTAAAGTCGGTGCTGAAGTGGAAGAGGGAGAAGATTACCTCATCGTTAACCCAGTAGCTGAACTGACACACGCGGCGATTGATACTTATGATGATCACCGTATGGCGATGTGTTTCTCGTTAGTGGCCTTGAGCGATACGCCGGTTACCATCAATGATCCAGGTTGTACTTCAAAGACATTCCCTGACTACTTCGATAAGCTGAAAATGCTAAGTCTATAAAAATGCAAAACATATATAGGTTGAGGAAGTAAAAAGCTTGCCTAAATGGCAAGCTTTTGAATTATTGCTGAAGCGTAAATTCTTTCGAAAGATGGTGCGCTAAGTATTTAAACATGTTAAATACCGCGGTTGTATGTTCTGTTGGCATTCCATTACTGTCTAAGAAATATTCACCTTTGAAAATTAGAACATCGTCTTTTTCTACTACGCTGTTTGCGCGCATGCCTTCAATGTAGTCATCATGTGATTGGATAATTTGGTTTGCGATAAGCAGTAAATCAAATTCTGCTATTACTTTCTTTGTCATGAGTTTATCTCTGATAACTGAATATAATGTTGAGTTTATGGTGTCGAACTAGAAATTCAATGATTTCACAACCGTTTAAGAGAGTCTTTTTCGAATATCCACAATTTATTTTGTGATTTACGACAAAAATAATTGAATGGAACTCGCGTTAGATTCGCGGACAAGCTTAGTATGAGCCCGTTTAGACGTAATGCCTGATGAATAGGCTCTTGCAAGTATTCTTCGTGAGTACTTTATAGCTTCTTTATATTGTGACCCTTTATCTATGAGTCGTCGAATTGTCGAGCGATCAGATCCAATTTTGAAAAAAGCGGTTGATCTTCTAGTAATCTCGCACAATAGTAAAAAAAGAAGCAATGAATTTAGAATATCATGCGTAAAAGCCCGCAAGTTAAATTGTTGGTGCTGAAGCATCGTGATTAAGGACGTTAGAGTCAATATGGGTAAATCGCTCGTTATAGTGGAGTCGCCAGCCAAGGCTAAAACTATCAATAAATACCTTGGCAAAGACTTTGTCGTTAAGTCGAGTGTAGGTCACGTACGTGATTTACCAACGGCAGGTCAAAGTACTGGTAAAAAGGCTGCTGCAGTTTCAACCAAGGGTATGAGCCCAGAAGAGAAAGCTCGTATCAAAAAAGAAAAAGATCGTAAAGCACTTATTAAAAAAATGGGTATTAACCCTTACAAAGAGTGGGAAGCGAATTACCAAATCTTACCTGGTAAAGAAAAAGTTGTTGCTGAATTACAAAAACTGGCTGAGAACGCAGACCACGTTTATCTCGCAACCGATTTGGACCGCGAAGGAGAAGCTATCGCATGGCACCTTCGTGAGATCATCGGTGGCGATGAAACGCGATACAAGCGAGTGGTCTTTAACGAAATCACCAAGAATGCTATTCAACAAGCTTTCGAAACTCCAGGTGAGCTAAACATTGATGGCGTAAACGCACAACAAGCACGACGTTTTATGGACCGTGTTGTTGGCTTTATGGTGTCACCTCTGCTTTGGAAGAAAGTAGCACGAGGCCTGTCCGCAGGTCGTGTTCAATCGGTAGCCGTTAAGCTGTTGGTTGAGCGTGAGCGAGAGATTAACGCTTTCATCCCTGAAGAGTTTTGGGATGTACATGCTGACACTAAAACAACAGATAAAACAGATTTCAGGCTACAAGTCGCGCAGAAAGATGGTGTTGCGTTTAAACCTGAAAACGAAGCGCAAACTCAAGCTGCCGTTAGTGTTTTAGAAAAAGCCCAATACGAAGTATGTAAGCGTGAAGACCGCCCTACGAAGAGTAAGCCGTCTGCACCTTACATTACATCGACATTGCAACAAGCGGCGAGTACGCGTCTTGGTTACGGCGTAAAGAAAACCATGATGCTGGCTCAACGCCTGTATGAAGCGGGTTACATCACTTATATGCGTACTGACTCAACCAACTTGAGTTCAGAAGCTGTAGAAGCCGCTCGTGAATACATTGGTTCTGAGTACGGCGCGAAATACCTTCCACCTAAAGCGCTGGTATACGGCAGCAAAGAGGGGGCTCAAGAAGCCCACGAAGCGATTCGCCCTTCAAGTGTAGATGTTAAGTCTGAAGATCTAAACGGAGTAGACGCAGACGCACACAAGCTTTACTCGCTGATTTGGAATCAATTCGTAGCATGTCAAATGACACCAGCTCAATACGATTCAACGACAGTAAGCGTTAAAGCTGACGAGTACACGCTAAAAGCGAAAGGTCGTATCCTTAAATTTGATGGTTGGACACGCGTTCAACGCCCAATGGGTAAAAACGAAGACTCGATTCTTCCAGCAGTGCAGATTGGCGATAAGCTCGATCTCATTGCGTTAGACCCTAAACAGCACTTCACTAAGCCACCGGCACGTTTCACTGAAGCGGCACTTGTTAAAGAGCTTGAGAAGCGTGGTATTGGTCGTCCTTCAACTTATGCATCGATCATCTCGACGATTCAAGATCGTGGTTACGTGAAAGTTGAACAACGCCGTTTCTATGCTGAGAAGATGGGTGAAATTGTCACTGACCGTCTAGACGGCAGCTTCAATGACCTAATGAACTACGACTTCACTGCTCGTATGGAGCAGAAGTTGGACCAAATCGCAGAAGGCGAAGCAAGCTGGAAAGGCGTGCTAGATAACTTCTTCGAAGACTTTACTGGCGATTTGGAAAAAGCAGACTTAGACGAAGACGCTGGTGGCATGAAGCCAAATCATATCGTGGAAACCGATATTGAGTGTCCGACTTGTAGCCGTAGAATGGGTATTCGTACGGCTTCGACGGGCGTATTCCTTGGTTGTTCTGGCTATGCACTTCCACCAAAAGAGCGTTGTAAGACAACCATCAACCTGGGTGATGAAGAAGGCATTATCAACGTGCTTGAAGAAGACGTTGAAACCGCAGCACTTCGAGCCAAAAAACGTTGTCCTATCTGTGAAACAGCAATGGATGCTTATCTAATCGATGATAAGCGTAAGATGCACGTGTGTGGTAACAACCCGAACTGTGAAGGTTATGTGGTTGAGTACGGCGAATTTAAAGTGAAAGGCTACGATGGTCCGCTTGTTGAATGTGATAAGTGTGGTTCTGACATGGTTTTGAAGAACGGTCGTTTTGGTAAATACATGGACTGTACGAGTGAAGATTGTAAAAACACTCGTAAAATTCTGAAAAATGGCGAAGTTGCGCCACCTAAAGAAGATCCCGTGCACTTCCCTGAGCTTCCATGTGAAAATTCAGACGCCTACTTCGTGCTTCGTGATGGTGCTTCTGGTCTGTTTATGGCGGCGAGTAACTTCCCTAAATCACGAGAAACACGTGCGCCATTAGTAGAAGAGCTGGTTCGTTTTAAAGACCGTATTTCACCTAAATTCAAATATCTAACATCAGCGCCAGTTGCTGACCCTGATGGTAAGCCGACAGTGGTTCGTTTTAGTCGTAAGACTAAAGAAAACTACGTTCGTACTGAAGTCGATGGAAAACCATCCGGTTGGACTGCGTTGTACATCGACGGTAAGTGGGAAGTTACGGATAAGCGTAAAAAGCCCAAAGAAAAGTGATTAAACGTTATTGATTGAAAAAGCAGCCATTCGGCTGCTTTTTTTTGATCTAAATATGACTAATTATGCAAATGATTGGCTGTTGTTAGTTCTGGAGTATTATTAAATGACCACAGGAAAATGAAGGAAATGATTAATCGTATCTTTTTATGTGGCTTTAACAATATTGTAACTCAATTAAAATACTGTAACTCTCAAGTTTGGGGTTAGTTGTATACCTAATGTGTGGTGAGTGTTAATGTAATGTATCTCTGAGAGGGGGGTAGTGTGAGCTGCTTTAAGTCTTAGAAAAAGCAATCGGTTACATAGCGCAGAATGGCGTATTAAAAATTGAAATCGACAGGAAAGTCGATAACGTATATAAAACTAAGTGCAAATAATAATGCACATATAATAACGTTTGGCTTAGGATATTGTCACTGTATGTGAATAGATATTCGCTAAGTACCCTGAATAAGTGTTAGTGCTCATCCCCCAGAGGAAGATACCTCTACGAGTACTGACATCGACAAGCTATAGATATATGGAGAATAAAATGGCTGGTGTATTGGGAATGATTCTTGCTGGTGGCGAAGGCTCGCGCTTGAGACCTTTAACAGAATCTCGCAGCAAACCCTCAGTTCCGTTCGGTGGTAGCTACCGCTTAATTGATTTCGCTTTAAACAATTTCGTTAATGCAGATCTTATGAAGATCTATGTGTTAACACAATTTAAGTCACAATCTTTGTTTCATCATATGAAAAAAGGTTGGAATATCAGTGGCATAACAGATCGTTTTATTGACCCTATTCCAGCGCAAATGCGTAAAGGAAAGCGTTGGTATGAAGGTACGGCAGATGCTATTTACCAAAATATGGGTTTTATGGAGCTGGAAGAACCAGATCAAGTCTGTATTTTCGGTTCTGACCACATCTATAAAATGGATATCAAACAGATGCTTGATTTCCATAAAGAAAAGAGAGCGGCTTTAACGGTTTCAGCTTTACGTATGCCACTTGCAGAAGCTTCTGAGTTTGGTGTTATTGAGGTTGATGCTGACGGCCGTATGATTGGCTTTGAAGAGAAACCTGCAAATCCGAAGTCGATTCCGGGCGATCCAGAATCAGCGCTCGTTTCAATGGGCAACTACGTATTTGAAGCGAAAGAACTTTTTGCTGAACTAACGGAAGATGCTGATAGAGAAGGTTCGACACACGATTTCGGCAAAGACATTATTCCAAACATGTTCCCCCGTGGTGACGTGTTTGTTTATGATTTCAGCACCAACCGTATTACTGGTGAGAAAGAAGAAGTTTACTGGCGCGATGTAGGTACGATTGACGCATACTGGCAAGCGCACATGGACCTTCTCAAGAAAGATGCGCCATTCTCACTATACAACCGCAAATGGCCTCTACATACTTATTACCCACCACTACCACCAGCTACGTTTACTGATTCGGCAAATGGTCGAATTCAGATCATTGATAGCCTTGTGTGTAGCGGTAGTTATGTACGTGGTTCGCGTATTGAAAAGAGTGTATTGGGATTCCGCAGCAATATCGCATCAGCGTGTGATATTAGCGAAAGTATCTTACTCGGTGATGTAAAAGTGGGTGAGGGTTGTATCCTGCGCCGCGTTATCATTGATAAAGATGCAGACATCGCACCGGGTACACAGATTGGTGTAAATTTGACAGAAGACAAAAAGCATTACCACGTATCTGATGATGGTGTCGTAGTTATTGAAAAAGGAGCACGAGTTGGTTACTAAGACTCTCTCGGTACTTTTTGTAGCGTCTGAAGTTGAAGGCTTGATTAAAAGTGGTGGCTTGGCTGATGTAGCCAAGGCACTGCCGAAGGCTTTGCAAGCTCTCGACCAGGACGTTCGAGTGACTATTCCCGCATATAGAAATATTCCAAACATTGACTCAGCAGACGTTATTTTATCGACTGAACTCGATCATTGGCCTCATACTGCTTATCAGGTTAAGAAACTGACCGTAGAAGGCGTTCAAGTTTTAGGTATCGAATGTGCCCAGTATTTCGACCGCCCAGAAATGTATGCAGAGAACAACCAAGCTTACGCTGACAATGGAGAACGTTTTTCGTTTTTTAGCGCCGCGTGTTTGGATATGTTGCCAAAGCTTGGTTTCCAACCTGATATCGTTCATGCGAACGACTGGCATACGGGCTTTGTTCCTTTCTTGCTTAAGTTTCGTTATCACCAGCACGAATTTTTCGAAAACACTCGCAGTGTTATATCAATTCACAACGCGGTTTTCAAAGGCGTTTTTTCTTACGAAGAGTTGCAGTGCCTGCCTGAAATGCACAGCTATAACGTACCTGAAGCTGCGGTAAGTGATACTCACGTTACCATGTTAAAAGCGGGTGTTTTGTGTGCAGATAAAGTGAATGCAGTAAGCCCAACCTATGCAGTAGAGCTCAAAACTGAGCTTGGCAGTCATGGTATGGCAGCAGAGTTCCAACACAGAGCTTCGGACTTGTTCGGTATTTTGAATGGCTGTGATTATGGTGCTTGGAATCCTGAAACGGATGATTTTTTACCTCGCAAATACAAAGCGACCAAGCACAGCATGGTTCGTGGTAAATCGGCGTGTAAGCAAAAATTGCAACAAAATGTTGGTTTGCCAGCTATCGACTGCGCTGTGTATGGCATGGTTTGTCGTCTGACCCATCAAAAAGGCGTACATTATTTATTGCCCATCATCGAGCAGTTTTTGAAGAACGAGCTTCAGATCGTGATTGTAGGAACAGGCGATCCAGTGTTGGCGAGTCAGCTAAAAGATCTGTCGGCACTTCACTCAGATAAGTTCTCGTTTGTTGAAGCGTATAACAACGAATTGGCGCATTTAGTTGAAGCGGGCTCTGACTTCTTTTTGATGCCTTCTGAATTTGAACCTTGTGGCTTAAACCAAATCTACAGCATGGCTTACGGTACTTTACCGATTGTTCGATCTGTCGGTGGCTTAAAAGACAGCGTAAATGATTACGATAAGGATCCTGAAGTCGCGACTGGGTTTGCTTTTGATGAACCAACACCGCAGGCGTTACTGGCAGTCTTACATCGTTCATTGCTGCTTTATGCGCAAAATCCATCTGAAATTAAGCGCGTTCAGCTTTATGCGATGCAGCAAGATTTTAGTTGGGAAGATGCGGCTAAAGAATACCTAGCTATGTACCATTCAGCATTTTAACTTGTTGACTTAGCTTTAAAATTAGCTGGGAGCAACAACCGCTCGTAATAAATGAAGGCGCTCTAATTGTAGAGTGCCTTTTTGTTTCCTGGTCAGAGCACATCACGTTTACGAAGACAAAGCTTGCAAACTCATTTTAGTCAGGTAGAAAAGGTGAGGTAAGTATTCATATGACTAATGATAGGTTTGACACTATTATCACTTAAAGTTCTTAATAGCGTGATATCCTAGTCATCGCCTCGTGATGAGGCATAGCTCCATTCCAATAATTAAAGCGATAGGTATGTCTGAGAGTTTACTATTTCATAAAACATTTACTCACCCTACGAGCGATGAGTGGGTTGTATTTGTGCATGGCGCAGGAGGCAGTTCCTCCATCTGGTTCAAGCAGATTAAAGCGTATAAACAGCATTTCAACTTGCTGCTCATTGACTTGAGAGGGCATGGTAAATCAGACAATATACTTAAAGGGCTGATTTCGAATCGTTATACCTTCAAATCGGTGACGCTTGATATTCTCAAGGTATTAGACCATCTTAAAATCCGTTCTGCACATTTTGTTGGCATGTCTTTAGGCACGATCATAGTACGTAACGTTGCGGAGTTAGCTGCAGGGCGTGTGCGTTCAATGGTATTAGGCGGCGCTGTCACTAAACTCAACACTCGTTCTCAAGTTTTAATCAAATTAGGTAACTTAAGTAAACACATTATTCCTTATATGTGGTTATACAGTCTTTTTGCATATGTAGTAATGCCACAAAAAAGCCAAAAAGAGTCTCGTCATCTGTTTATCCGAGAAGCAAAGAAACTGTGCCAAAAAGAGTTTAAACGTTGGTTCATCTTAACCGCAGATGTTAATCCCCTAATGAAGTATTTCAAAGATAGAGAGTTACCCATTCCTACTCTCTATTTAATGGGAGAGCGTGATTACATGTTCATTAAGCCAGTAAAGGAAATGGTGCAAGCACATGAGTCGAGTGAACTGGTTGAAATCGCTAACTGCGGTCACGTCTGCAATGTAGAAAACCCTGAAGCATTCAATCAACATTCTATCGAGTTTATCCAAAAGCAAATCCAATGATTCTCTAGGTTTATTATCAGCTTAGATGATTAGATAGAATTGAAATAAAAACGGGAAGCTAGATTAGCTTCCCGTTTTTATATTGAGGAGGTATCAAACCGAACCTCTTGTCACAGTCTTTGCGTATTACTCAGGTGAGGCTGCGCCACACTGCCAACAAGAACCAAATAGTGCTTCGTTGACTTCGTGACACTCACTACATCGCCACTCTTCATAGATGATCGAATCTTGCTGCTTTTGGTAATCATTTACAATAGTGCGAGCTTTGTTAGCCAGTTCTGGTTCATACAGCCAAACGTACGGGTCAGTGTCTTCTGTAAATGGGAGTTCCCCTTTTAAACCAAACAACCCCTCACCACGGACCTCACATGCAATATTCTCACTTTCTAGCAATCCACATATGATGTGGGCTTCTGTCGGATTCGATGCAACAAAGATTTTCATGACATAGAACCTTAATCAGTTATCGGTGTTGAGCGAAATTTGCCCATTAGCCATTTAGCAAAAATTGGGAACACCCCGAGTAAAGCAAATGACAACAATACTGAAGGGGAAATGATACCTGAAAGCGAGTCAATCTCCGCAAGTTGAGTACCGGCGTTCAAGAAAACCGCAGTGCCTGGTAGCATGCCTATTTGGCTTGTAATGTAGTAACGACTGACCGACATTGGCGTTAGGCCCATCAGCAAGTTGATAAGGAAAAATGGGAATACAGGAATCAGACGCAAAGAAAATAAGTAAAATGCGCCGTCTTTTTCAACCCCCTTGTCAATCGTCGCCAATTTGTCACCAAACTTGGTTTGAATCCAGTCACGTAATAGATAGCGGCTACTTAGAAAGGCAAGGGTAGCACCAATTGCACTTGCGAAAGATACCAGCAGCAAGCTATTCCAGAAACCAAATAGAGCAGCTCCGAGCAGGGTGACAACAGCGGCACCAGGAATTGAGAAAGCAGTAATCATTACATACGCAACAAAATAGATAGCGGCAGCTGCAATAAAGTTGCTGTCAATGTAGTCATTTAAGACAGCTTGTTGGGTCTTAGCATTTTCAAGCGTTAAGTACTGGCCGAAATTGATGCCTAACAAGACAATGGTTACGACCAACACAATACCCAATATCATTTTCTTACTCATTGATACTTCCTCTAAATTTTCAATGCATACCGATAGTATAGATAGACAGGCAAAGCATAGATTAACTTTCACCAGATATAAAAAAAGCCGCAGTAAATGCGGCTTAGTTATGTATATATTGCACTGACAATGTTAATTGACGCGATTGATAAGCTCTTCGCGACGATGCTGCGGTATAACAGACCAATGTGTACCATTGATCGCACCTTCTAGCGCCCAAAGTAGTTCAATACTGACAGAAGACGCATGCGATTCTTTGATGGCGTTAAATGCGTTTACAGAGCCAGATTCATATAAACGTTCTACAGAATCGATTCCTGCCTTTTTCAACATACGCTCGGTAGCGAGTCGAAGATTAGGCAGATCTTTGAGTCGGGTCGGCTTGGCAGAAGACTGCTCAGCTTTTTCTTCTTTAGCAAAACCCAGAGACGTGGTTGCAAGCTGCAAGATTTTCTCTTGGTCTTGCCATAGGCCTTCAGGTAAAGCGAAATATTTAGTAACAACAGGGAAACCACGTTTTTTGTAGACGTACGGTTGAAACCCTTGTTGTTCGAATTGCTTTGTTGTGCATTTGTCTGCTCGTATGTGCAGTTGGTCATTAACAACCAGAGCAAACATTGTGTCATCAGCAAAAAGACCGAATCCACCAAACATTGAGCGTGATTTTATTTTTCCTAGGGACTCAAATAACTTCATTGAGTCCTTTAGTATCGGTTTATCCATGTTATTTATCTCGGTGTATTTGAAGTACGCCACCAAATAAGCAGGTCCGAGAGATTAGCAAAATGTTGCAATTAAATTGTCAATAAGCCGTAAATTACTAAATGATTAGTAGTTACTGCATTTTGCCATCGGTAACTCCGCTACCATACCAACGAGTGGTTTAGGCCGGAAGCTTTGCGTCTCACTCTTTCGAGTGGTTTGCCCTGTGCGTGACTGATTGAATAGAATAAAGTTTTTGTTGAATGAGGCTCACACTTGTTATTTCAAAATGTGATATTGCTTCAATTAATGATCTTTGTATTGTGCATCTAGGTTCATTTTGGGTGCTGATAAAAAAAGCGCACCTAAAGGTGCGCTTGATGAAATTAAACTCATTTTATCAATTAATTTAACGTTTTAACTGTACATCGCTCTACGATTTCAGGGTGCATTTCGAAGACACGTTTTTCATGATCTTTGTCTTTTATACGTTCTAATAGAATTTCGAAAGCATTTTTACCAACACGACGTTTCGGTTGGTGCACCGTTGTTAAAGGTGGTGAAAAGTATTCAGCTAGCTCGATGTTGTCGTAACCAATGATCGAAATATCTTCAGGAATACGAATACCTTTCTGTTGCAGGCGACTCATTAGACCTAGTGCCATCGTGTCATTAAAGCAGAATACAGCCGTCGGGCGATCTTCCATCTCAACGATTTGCTCTGCAGCAAGAACTGCCGTATCGCACTCGAAGTTGCCTTCGATGATCATGTTATTATCGGTAGAAATCTTAGCTTCGTTCAGTGCGCGCTTGTATCCGGCAATGCGTTCAACACATGCTGCTTTGTCTAAGTGGCCACTTAAACAGGCAATTTTAGAGTGACCGCGTTCAATCAGGTACTTGGTTGCTAGGTAGCCACCTTCTTCAGAGTTATCAATGATCTTATCAGCTTGAGAGCTCTCTGGGCCCCAGTCCATAATAACTTTCGGGATGTCAGCGTGACGGTCTAACATCACTCTTAGTTCTTCAGTTAGGTCTGAACACATAACTAAGATGCCATCTACACGTTTCTCTGCCAGCATTCGAATGTAGTCACGTTGCTTCTCATAGATACCACCTGTGTTACACAGGATCAAAGTGTAACCTTGACGGTAGCAGTAGCTTTCAACACCATCGATAACTTCAGAGAAGAATAGGTTGGTTGATTGAGTAACAAGCATGCCGATAGTGCGTGTTGTATTGCACTTCAAGCTACGAGCTACAGCACTTGGCGCATAGTTCAGTTCGTCTACAGCTTTGTTTACTTTTTCTTGAGTCGCTTCTGCAACAAAACGTGTTTTGTTGATTACGTGAGAAACGGTTGTTGTCGATACGCCGGCTAAGCGAGCGACATCTTTTATCGTGGCCATGGTTTTATCCTATTAGAAGCTACTTTCCCAAAGTACGGAATAAAGTAGCCGTTAAGCTACCTAACTAAGAGCTATAATTTGTAGGGCTCTTTGGGTACTAACGTGCTAAAAAACAAAAAACCGCTATTGAGCGGCTTGTCTTAACACCGAAATGCTCTGAACTTAAACAAGCATAGCATTTCGTGAATGTTTCATATTTTATCGTTTGCGGTCACAATTTTAGACTGACTAGAAGTTACTCGCAATAAAATTCACCCTGAAATCCGGGTGAATTGTCACATTCTATTGAATTTATTTACCTAGTCATGCAATAAGCTTAGTCACCAGCTAGATATTGAGCGTCTAAATTACAGAAGGCGAGTAACAGAGATGAGACTGAAGCGTAGAAACCGAATTCGTCAACGTCATGACATTTCACGTTGAACTTGGGTACCCAAGTAAGGAGTTGTTGTTCGATAAACTGTTGTTGAACGGAAAATGATTTTTCTAGCTTTTCTTCAAGCTCAGTTTCGTTAGATCTAATGATCAAGTTACCAAGGAAATCGAGTTCGATAGCAATGTGGTCTGCTGGCTCTTTTAGATCTTGGTTCACCACTAAGTTGTGCTTAGCCATGATCTCTTCCATATCTTTTGCTGGCTTATCATTCAAAAGGCCAGTTTCGCCGATATACATAGAAGCGTATGGAAG
>NZ_JBGOOM010000038.1:0-19489 GCF_041439575.1 Vibrio sp. 5S239
TGGTGACCTACTGATTACAAGTCAGTTGCTCTACCTACTGAGCTAAGTCGGCACACTAAATTCTTTATGCTTTTGTCCGTGCTGTTACTCCCTGTTAAAGAGTGTTGGCACCAACAAATCAAATTGTGGTGCCCGGAGGCGGAATCGAACCACCGACACGAGGATTTTCAATCCTCTGCTCTACCGACTGAGCTATCCGGGCAACGGAGCGCTATTAAACGGATTTTCTGCATAACCGTCAACACCTTTTTTGAAAATAATTAAAAAAAACGTTCGTTAGTTGTTTTTTTATTCAAAAGTGAGGCTTACGTTTTACCTTGATTAAAATCTATCTTGAATTTTGTTACTTTTTCTAAATATCGGCGCGACTCTTTGTTTGGATGTTTCTTAGTGAGTGCCCAGTACGCTTGGCTAGGTTGTAGCGAGTTTAAGTCTCGCATTGCTCGCTTTCTGTCCTTACTAAAGGTGTTGAGTACACCACCAGTACCGCCGTTGTATGCAGAAATCATACTGTACTCAAGCGTTGTTGGGTGCTGCACGTCTTTTAAATAACGATTTTTAAGGATATAAAAGTACGCGGTGCCAGCATCAATATTGTTTTCTGGATTGAATAAATACTCAGGAGTGGGCTCTCCAGGTTTGTTCTTTACTAGTTTAAACACGTCTCGACCTGCAGTTTTTGGTACTACCTGCATAAGACCATAAGCATTCGCCCAGCTCACAGCATATGGGTTAAAACTACTTTCTGTTTTGATGATCGCGTAAATCAAGTCTTCAGGAATGTCATAACGTTGAGACGCTCGTCTAACTATATCGGCGTACTGATAGCGACGTTTACTAGCGTGATCGGCCACCATTGGGATTTCAACGTAGTAAGCTTTTTTAAAATCGACTTCCTTGGTTTTTAGGTTATTGGCGATCAGGTAGTCAGCAAATTGGTTAGCGCGCCATGTCCATTGAATAGGCTTTTTCTCTTGATCTACGACCTGATTGTAGAGGAAAGGTTTCCCTTCTAACTTGATGCTTTTGGAAGAAAATAGGTCGACA
Source organism: Vibrio sp. 5S239 (assembly GCF_041439575.1). Lineage (NCBI taxonomy): Bacteria > Pseudomonadati > Pseudomonadota > Gammaproteobacteria > Vibrionales > Vibrionaceae > Vibrio > Vibrio sp. 5S239. Next base: position 1,048 of record NZ_JBGOOM010000038.1, read on the forward strand.
TTGGCTGGGTCGTCCGGCGTCAGAAGTGTCGTGATTATCGCGTTTTTGAGGTGTTTCTTAGGCTCGGTAGAGGAGACTGTTTCTACTGTGATTAGGCCTTGGCTAAAGTTTACTTCTGAACGGCTTAAGTAATTATCAATGTATTTCACATAGTTACTCTTACCTGCCATCTTTATTTCACTGCTGCCCCAACGTTTTTGGATGTTGCCTGAAAAACTATGAATCAAAGCATCCAGTGCATCAGTGTCTTTTTCAAATTGGCCGGGTAGCTCCGCTAAATTACTTACAAATCGGTTGGTTGGTTCGTAGTTAACATCATAAATGCTTTCGACAAATTCACGACTGCACCCAGTTAATAACATGGCTGTTAAGAAGTAACTTAGCTTTTTCATAGTTCCTCATACAAAAATGACATCGCAGCGTTAACCATGATGTCATTAAAATTTGCTTAAATAAATGTCTTATTCGCTTGGTGGAGTGTAGCCATCAATAACGACATCTTTACCTTCGAAAAGGAAGTTAACCATCTCAGTTTCAAGAAGTTTACGATGCTCAGGGTCCATCATGTTTAGCTTCTTCTCATTGATAAGCATGGTTTGCTTGCTTTGCCATTGTCCCCAAGCTTCTTTAGAAATGTTGTCAAAGATACGCTTACCTAAGTCACCTGGGTAAAGTTGAAAATCTAGGCCTTCAGCATCTTTTTGAAGGCGAGCACAAAATACAGTGCGGCTCATAGTGGTTCCTCTTATCGCGTTCGTTGATTCAAACGTCGTCGTTCAGTTCAAAGGGTAGGCTCTCAATAAGCTGCTTTACAGGAGCGGCTAGGCCAATTTCTTCCGGTTTTGATAAGTTATACCAGAGACCTTTAGTCCCTTCCATTATCAAATCTGGTTGTTTATCTAATTTCACTAATACTGGCGTGATATCTAAGTGGTAGTGGCTGAAAGTGTGCCTAAACGCAATCATGGTCTTGATCGAATCGGTTTGAGTGTCTTTGATCGAGCGAAGATCTAGTTGATGTTCGATCTCTGCGTGTTCATTTTGAGGGAAACAAAACAATCCGCCCCAGATACCTGACTGAGGGCGCTGTTCGAGCCACACTTGGTTGTCGTGATACAGAATCACAAACCATGTTTCTTTTACAGGCTTTTCTTTCTTAGGTTTTTTACCTGGGAAGTCGAGCTGTCTATCAAGCTTCTTGGCTTCACACATGCTTTCAATTGGGCAAAGGGTACATTTAGGCTTGCTACGGGTACAAACCATCGCCCCCATGTCCATCATCGCCTGATTGTATTTATCGACATCTTTTTTCGGAGTATGAGCTTCTGCATGTTCCCAAAGTTGGTTTTCAACCTTCTTTTGCCCTGGCCAACCTTCTACTGCAAAACTTCTAGCTAAGGTGCGCTTGACGTTACCATCAAGGATAGCATGAGGGAGTTTATGAACCGAAGACAGCACTGCAGCGGCAGTAGATCGTCCAATACCCGGTAGTGCGTTCATTTCTTCAATAGAAAGCGGAAACTCACCACTATATTGCTCGGTAACAATCTTGGCAGCCTTGTGCAAATTACGAGCTCTTGCGTAGTAACCAAGCCCCGTCCATAAGTGGAGCACCTCATCTTGTTCGGCGTTTGCTAGGTCAATAACCGTTGGAAAGCGTTCCAAAAAGCGTTGGTAGTATGGAATCACTGTTGTTACCTGAGTTTGCTGAAGCATGATTTCAGATAACCAAACTGTGTAGGCGGTTTTATTCTGTTGCCAAGGCAGTTCTTTACGCCCGTAGGCGTCATACCACTTTAATATGGCGGTTGCGAAAGGAGTCACGACATGCTCTATGCTTTGCTATTATTAGAAGCGAAATTGCACCACACTTAACGTTGGATGTAAAACAGACAAATTGTGTGGGAATTTATCCACGGAAAGACTTGCACCGAAGGCAATTCTTTGGATAATCCCCGCTTTGATTAATCAATGTGCAGGCAAAAATCAATGAGTGAAGTGACCACTAACGAATATACTGAAGACGGCAAACTGGTTCGTAAGATCCGTAGTTTTGTTCGCCGCGAAGGCCGCTTAACCAAAGGCCAAGAAAGTGCGATGAATGAATGTTGGCCAACAATGGGTATCGACTACACCCCAGAGCTTCTTAACTGGAAAGAAGTATTTGGCAACGATAACCCAGTTGTACTAGAGATTGGTTTCGGTATGGGTGCATCACTGGTTGAAATGGCAAAGAACGCACCAGAGAAAAACTTCTTAGGTATTGAAGTTCACAGCCCTGGTGTTGGTGCTTGTTTGGGGACTGCGCGTGATGCGGGTGTAACTAACCTACGCGTAATGTGTCACGATGCCGTAGAAGTATTTGAACACATGATCCCAGATAGCAGCCTGCATACATTGCAACTGTTTTTCCCTGACCCATGGCATAAAGCTCGTCACCATAAACGTCGTATTGTTAAGGCTGAGTTCGCAGAGATGGTTCGCGGCAAGCTTCAACTTGAGACTGGTATTTTTCACATGGCAACAGACTGGGAGAACTACGCAGAACACATGATTGAGGTGATGAACGTAGCTCCTGGTTTCGAAAATATCGCTGAAGATGGTGATTATATTGCTCGCCCTGATGAGCGTCCGCTAACGAAGTTTGAAGCGCGTGGCCACCGTTTAGGTCATGGCGTTTGGGATATTAAGTACAAACGTACTAAGTAATTCTGAAACAAATAAGTGAAGGTAAACCTGCTTTAGGTTAAACCTTACACTTTATGGGATTGATTAAAGCCAACATTATTGTAATGTTGGCTTTTTTGTCCTTAGGCTTTTATTGCGATAGAGGTTTAAGGACAAAAAAGTAAAGTCATCCCCTACAAAAATAACAATATAGAAGTAAGCACACATGAAACCAACTCAAGCTATTTTGGCCGAGATTTTAGACGAGGTTCGTCCTTTAATTGGGCAGGGAAAGGTCGCTGATTACATCCCCGCACTGGCTCGCGTATCGAACCAGAAGTTGGCGATCGCGGTATACACCAATGAAGGGGAGGTGATTCAAGCTGGTGACGCAGAAGAAGCTTTTTCTGTGCAATCCATCTCTAAAGCGTTGAGCTTGACGTTAGCGATGGTGCTTTATAAACCCGAAGAAATTTGGCAGCGAGTGGGCAAGGAGCCTTCTGGACAAGCGTTTAACTCGATGATTCAACTTGAGATGGAGCAAGGCATTCCCCGTAACCCGTTTATCAATGCGGGTGCTATTGTAGTGGCAGACTTATTACACAGTCGTCTATCCGCACCAAGACACCGTTTATTAGAATTTGTGCGTCAGCTATCGGGTGATACTCATATTGTGTATGACAAGATAGTAGCGGCTTCAGAAATGATGCACAGCGATCGTAATGCGGCTATCGCTTACTTGATGCGTTCATTTGGTAACTTTGAGAACGATGTTATTCCTGTGCTTAATAATTACTTTCATGCTTGTGCGCTTAAAATGACCTGTGTTGATTTGGCGAAAACCTTTAGCTATTTAGCCAATAAAGGAGTGTCGGTTCAAACTAAGAAAAAGATCATCACGCCGGTTCAAACTAAGCAGTTGAATGCTTTGCTTGCGACATGTGGTTTATACGATGGGGCGGGGGAGTTTGCGTATCGTGTTGGTATGCCAGGAAAATCGGGTGTGGGTGGCGGCATTATTGCCATCGTTCCGGGTGAGATGACAATTGCTGTTTGGTCTCCTGAGCTGGATCCGTCTGGTAACTCTCTTGCTGGCACTAAGGCGCTAGAGCTGCTGTCGGAGCGTATTGGTCGTTCTATTTTCTAACGATAAGTGTTTCCGGTTTCAATAAAAAAGCCTCTCGTGATGAAAGGCTTTATGCATTTTAGCGTTCGACTATTCGTCTTCTTCTGCCATAAAGGCTTCTAGCAAGTCGTTGAGGAATAGCTTTCCTTTTTCAGTGATCTGCCAGTGAGTGTCGGTTTCGTTCAAGTAACCTAGCTCTTTTGCCCACTCAATCGTTGAATGAACAGCGTCAAAATCAAGCCCAGTCGTATCAATGAAATCTTGTTTTGGACACGCTTCTATTAGCCTGAAGCGGTTCATAAAGAATTCAAAAGGGCGATCTTCATTTGGCACTTCAAATTCATTGGATAGGTAAGGCTTCACCATGTTCTGGTAAGCCGCTAAATAGCCTCTAGGGTGCTTAACCTTTGTGGTGCGAACAATGCGTCCATCAGCAAAACTTAGCTTGCCATGAGAGCCACAGCCAATACCTAAGTAGTCACCAAAGCGCCAATAGTTGAGGTTGTGCTGACATTGGTATCCTGGCTTGCTGTAGCCTGAAATTTCATACTGTACATAACCTGCATCTGAGAGCTTTTTATGGCCTAAGTCGAAGATATCCCAAAGGTCATCGTCGTCAGGCAGCTTTGGCGTTTTATAATAGAACATGGTGTTAGGTTCTATTGTGAGTTGATACCAAGATAAGTGTGGTGGATCGAGCTCGATCGCTTTGTCTAGATCCGCCAAGGCCTGATCAATGCTTTGATCGGGCAAGCCGTGCATTAAGTCTAGATTGAAGCTATTCAATCCAATTTTATGCGCTAAATGAGCGGCATTTACCGCTTCATCTTGACCATGAATACGGCCAAGCCTTTCGAGCTTCTCTTGCTCAAAGCTTTGCACACCCACCGAGATTCGACTCACCCCAGCCTTTTGGTAACCAGCGAACCGCTCAGCTTCAATGGTTCCCGGGTTGGCTTCCATGGTGATTTCTATTCCATGCTTGAACGGGATACGTTGTTCAACACCTTGGAGTAATCGACCGATTCCCTCTGGAGAGAATAGGCTCGGCGTACCACCACCAATAAAGATCGAATGCAACGGACGAGGGGTGCCATTGAGTTGGTACTTTTCGATATCAGTATCGAGATCCTCAAGTAGCGCATCGATGTACTCTTTTTCTGGGATCTCGGCTTTCAGAGCGTGTGAGTTGAAATCACAATACGGACACTTTTGTACACACCATGGGATGTGGACATAGAGGCTAAGTGCTGGTGGTATTAGCGCTGTATTATGCATTACAGAGCTTGCTCCTTGAGTGCTTTGAATAGTGACGTCAGGGCTTTACCACGGTGTGATAGTTGCTTTTTACGTGTTGATTCAAGTTCAGCAGATGCGCAGTTATCTTCAGGTACAAAGAATACCGGATCGTAGCCAAAGCCATTCTCACCGTGTTCTTCAGTCAGAATACGACCTTCCCATTTACCGTGGCATACCAGTGGTGTCGGATCGTTTTCGTGACGCATTAGTACCAACACACAGTGGAAACGCGCAGTACGCTTTTCAGTTTCGACACCTTGCATCGCGTTTAGCAATTTTTTGATGTTCTGCTTATCGGTTGCCCCTTCACCTGAGTAACGCGCTGAGTAGATGCCTGGCGCACCATTTAAGTAATCAACCTCTAAACCTGAGTCGTCAGCAATGGCTGGCAGCCCCGTTTCTTTCGCTGCATGGCGAGCTTTGATGATGGCATTTTCAATGAAAGTCGTTCCTGTTTCAGCGACTTCTGAAACGTTAAATTCACTTTGCGCGACAACGTCAAAACCAAACTCAGACAGAATATCTGCCATCTCGCGAACTTTACCTTGGTTGCCTGTTGCTAAAACAATCTTACTCATGGGAATGTAGCTCTAATAAGTTAATAAATGAAAAGTAAGGTTTGAGCTTACTCTTCTATATAGAATTTCTGTGTGAAACGCAGTGGACCAGTGCCTTTTAGGCCTGCGTTAACATCGATGTCGAAGGTGATGTTTTCTTCGTGAGTTACGGGGAACTCAGCAAGGTAATAAATCGCATCGCCTTCTTTGATTTCGCGAAACTTCAAAGTACGGGTGTTTCCAACGAGGTTCTTCGCTGTTCCGGTAATTTTAGCCGTTGTCGCAGGCTTGCCTAGGGAAGCCTTATCTAACACGCTGATGTTCAGAATTGCTGAGTAGCCAGTTCGCTTAAGCTTATATTGCTTAGCGACCTTCGCCGTTATAAATGTCGAGTTAAAAGCCGAGTAGTGAACCTCGACATCCTTAATATTCTTAAACTGTCCTGCCGAGCTTGGTAGGGCAATCAGAGCGGTGAGTAGTGCTGTTATCCATAGACGCATAATGACTCCAATAAATAGCAAAAAGCCATCATAGGATGGCTTTGACTTCAGTTGGGATTTGGCTTGGCGAGCATATTCGAACTTGCTTGTGCCTACCGAGCTCTCCCTTTTCTATCTTAACTTGCCCTTTTGCGACCTTAAACTGTTTCGCAAGGTATTTCGCTAAATGGGCATTGGCTTTGCCATCAACCGGTGGTGCAGTAATGGCAATTTTCAGTTCCTCACCGTGCAAGCCGACAATTTTGTCTCGGCTTGCTTTGGGTTGGATATAGAGCCTAAGAAGAATATCGTCTTCCTCGGCCCAAACCGCTTTTGGCATCGTCAAAGTACCTGATGTTCGTACTTGAATTATAGCTGATACCAAATAGGACCAATCATGTCGCCCATTAGGAAGTTCGCAAATTGCAGAACAATGAACAGAACCAGTACGCTTAGGTCGAAACCACCCATGTCCGGAAGGATACGGCGGATAGGCACTAGCATTGGTTCAGTCAGTTGATGGAACACGTACTCGATTGGGCTACGACCTTGGCTAACCCAGCTTAGGATTGCACGGATAAGTAGAACCCAGAAGATCAAGCCACCAGCCGCTTTGAGCAGAGATAGAGCGCCAAAGATAAGGAAGCTAATATCAAATACAGCCGCGCCGCCAGAGATAATCAGGTTTAGAGCAACGAACTTAAGTACACACAGCACATAAGCGAAAACAACCGTCGCCAGATCAAGGCTGCCGATTGATGGAATAACTCGGCGCAGTGGAGCAACAACCGGTTGTGTCGCTTTTACGATGAATTGTGAGAATGGATTGTAGAAATCTGCACGTGATGCTTGTAGCCAGATACGCAAGCTCACAACCATGATGTAAAGATCAAAAACGGTCGAGATCAGAAAGCTCATCGAGTTCATATTGTTTCCTTTTTCGGATTTACTTGCCGCTTAGGTATAGCCTGAGCGACACAATGCTTTTTTTACAGTAATGAGTATTAAAACAGTTTTTCCATCTCTTCAGCTCTAGCTACCGCCGCTTGCATCGCTTTGGCTACGATATCTGATAGTTGGTGTTCGTTAAATGTGCGTAGTGCTTCTGCGGTGGTCCCGCCTTTTGAAGTAACCTGTTCGCGCAATGTTGATAACTCAATATCTGGATTCATGACCACCATCTCTGCCGCGCCTAATGCTGACTGCTGCACTAGCTTTCGAGCGGTTTCTCGGTCGAAACCTTGGTTGATTGCCTCTGCTTGCATTGCTTCCATAAACAAAAAGAAGTAAGCAGGAGCACTACCCGCCGCCGCAATGATGTTGTTGATGCCAGACTCTTGCTCAACCCAACTCACTTCACCTACAGCTTGCATTAGCTGAGAAGCGAAGTCTTTATCGCCTTGGCTGACCGTTGAATCAGCATAAAGGCCGCTCATCCCCTTACCAAGTAGTGATGGCGTGTTTGGCATCACACGCACAAGGTTCAGTTTGCAGTTTAACATCTCATTGAGCTGATTCGCATTAATACCGGCGGCAATTGAGACAACCAGTTTGTTGCTAAAATCGATATCTTGTAAGGGTTTACATACATCAGCCATCATTTGTGGCTTCACTGATAACACCACAACATCTGCTTGCTCTGCTGCGGCAATGTTGTCGCTGGTGGTATTGATTCCGTATTTTTGCTCTAACGGTAATCTTCTGGTGTCTGAAGGCGCTGTCGCAGTAATCTTTTGCGCTGGGTAACCACTCGCCACTAAGCCCGCTACAATTGAGCGAACCATGTTTCCTGCCCCAATAAAGGCAATGTTCTTATGTTCCATATATAAAATCCTGAGCTTGTCGCTGCGCGGATAAGGCGAAGCGGTATCAATACTTGTACTTGTCGTTGGTTACTTACTACGGTTATTTCGTGTAATCACGAGCGCCGAAAATAGCCGTTCCAATACGAACCATGGTGCTACCAGCCTCAACTGCTGCGTCCATATCACCACTCATCCCCATCGAAAGGGTATCAATGCCTGAATACTTCGCGGCTAGCTTGCCTTTAAGCTCTGCCAGTTGAGAAAATGCATTAAGCTGAGATTGATAGTCAGATACGTTTGCAGGAATCGACATCAATCCTCTTAAAGTGAGGTTGGGTAGCGATGAAATCAACTCTGCGAGTGAAAAAACTGTCTGTTCTGACGTTCCAGACTTGGACTCTTCACCACTGGTATTTACTTGAATCAAAACTTGCAAGGGTGGAAGTTCGCTTGGTCGTTGGTCATTAAGCCTTTGTGCGATCTTATCGCGATCTACGGAATGCACCCACTGGAAGCTTTCCGCGATTGGGCGGGTTTTATTGGACTGAATTGGGCCAATAAAATGCCACTCCAAATTTAAGTTAGAATGATGTTCTGAAAAGTGTTTTACTTTATCAACACCTTCTTGGACATAGTTTTCACCAAAGGCAATTTGGCCTCCAAGTGCGGCTTCTAGAACCGCATCAATAGGTTTAGTTTTGCTGACGGCTAAAAGTTGCACGGACTCTGGATCTCGTCCGCACTTTTGTTCAGCACTACGAATCTGTGAGGTGATTTGTTTGATATTTTGTTGAATACTACTCATAGCTGACTTTACTTAAGGGAAAATAAATGGATATCACCGAGTTACTAGATTTTAGTGTAAAGCATAACGCATCAGATCTACATCTTTCTGCGGGTGTATCTCCAATGGTACGTATAGATGGTGAAGTAAGAAAGCTTGGAGTGCCCGCTTTGAGTCATGCAGATGTGCATCGTTTAGTTTTTGAGATCATGAACGATTCACAGCGCGGTGAGTTTGAAGAGAAACTCGAAGTCGACTTCTCTTTTGAATTACCCAATGTTGGTCGTTTCCGTGTGAATGCTTTTAATCAAGCTCGTGGTTGCTCAGCTGTGTTTCGATCTATCCCTGTAGAGATCCCAACTTTAGAGCAGTTAGGCGCGCCTGAAATCTTTGAAAAGATTGCTAACTACGAAAAAGGTTTAGTGCTGGTCACTGGCCCAACTGGTTCTGGTAAATCGACGACTCTTGCGGCGATGGTTGATTATGTTAACCGTAACCATAACAAGCACATCCTGACGATCGAAGACCCGATTGAATTCGTTCATACCAACAATAAATGCCTCGTTAACCAGCGAGAAGTTCATCGTGATACCCACAGCTTTAAAGCGGCGCTACGCAGTGCATTGCGCGAAGACCCTGACGTTATCCTTGTGGGTGAGCTTCGTGACCAAGAGACGATCAGCTTAGCGCTAACGGCCGCAGAAACAGGCCATCTAGTTTTTGGTACTCTGCACACCAGTTCTGCTGCTAAAACCATAGATCGCATTATTGATGTGTTCCCCGGCAGCGACAAATCTATGGTTCGTTCAATGCTATCCGAATCACTACGCTCGGTGATTGCTCAAAAATTGTTAAAGCGTGTAGGCGGTGGTCGTGTGGCTTGTCATGAAATTATGATGGCGACACCTGCAATTAGAAACTTGATTCGTGAAGACAAAGTTGCACAGATGTACTCGATTATTCAAACTGGCGCAGCACATGGTATGCAAACCATGGAGCAGAATGCGAAGCAGCTTATGGCCCAAGGTTTAGTTGATTCAGAAGAAGTCGAGAAGAAGATTGAAATCGAAACCTCGCGGTTTTAAGTCAGGATGAATCATATGGAGTTGAATCAAATTCTTGAAGGCATGCTTTCACAGAAAGCGTCGGATCTTTACATCACCGTGGACGCACCAGTTTTGTTTCGTGTTGATGGTGAACTGCGGCCTCAGGGAGAAAAGCTGAATACGGCTCAGGTCTCTCAATTGCTTGATGCGATGATGGAGCAAGATCGACGCGATGAATACCAACAAACACGCGAGGCTAATTTTGCGATTGTGCGTGATATTGGCCGTTTTCGTGTGAGTGCTTTCTTCCAACGAGAGCTTCCTGGTGCGGTAATTAGACGCATCGAGACTAACATTCCAACCTTTGAACAATTAAAGCTTCCTGATGTGCTACAAGACCTTTCAATAGCGAAACGCGGACTTGTGCTAGTGGTTGGAGCGACGGGGTCTGGTAAATCAACTTCAATGGCTGCGATGACAGGGTACCGGAATGCTAACCGTTCTGGTCATATTTTGACGATTGAAGATCCGATTGAATTCGTGCATGAACATAGAAAGTGCATTGTTACTCAGCGTGAGGTCGGACTCGACACTGAGAGTTATGAAGTCGCGCTTAAGAACTCCCTGCGCCAAGCTCCCGACATGATCTTGATTGGTGAGATCCGTAGCCGTGAAACCATGGAGTACGCGATGACTTTTGCTGAGACTGGTCACCTGTGTATGGCAACTCTGCATGCAAATAATGCTAATCAAGCACTAGAACGTATTCTGCATTTGGTTCCCAAAGAGCAAAAAGAGCAATTCTTGTTTGATCTGTCGATGAACTTACGTGGTGTGGTGGCACAGCAATTAATTCGAGATAAGAATGCCAATGGTCGTCATGGGGTGTTCGAGGTTCTTTTGAACAGCCCGCGAGTGTCGGACCTGATTCGTCGTGGTGAGTTGCATGAACTCAAATCGACAATGGCTAAATCGAAGGAGATTGGGATGCAGACCTTTGACCAAGCTTTGTATGATCTAGTCGTTGCGGGCCAAATCAGCGAAGAAGATGCGTTTCATAGTGCCGACTCTGCTAATGATCTGCGCTTAATGTTGAAAACCAAGCGAGGTGATAATGACAATGGCATAGGAGCCCTCAGCAGTGTGAAAATCGATATGGGTTAATTGGTGCCGCTGATTTTTATAAGAGAGGATAAATAGCTCCCCCACAACAAGCTGTGGGGGGAAGGTTTAACCTTTATGAGAAGCTGAAATTATCATTCGCGTCACCACGCTCTTTTCTTATTTAATTTTTAGTTGGATAACCGTCGCCAGTTTCGCCAGCGTCCATTGAGTTACATACTATTATCGTTAGAACTGCGCAGGGTGTTAGATAAGTTTTATATGAGCTATCACTAACCTAATAATGAATCGCATCAACATTACGTCGCTATATGATTACAAGGTTAGAATAGAGTGTAATCATTGCTCGCTTAATGCTGAGTTAAAAATATTGTGCTTCAAACCAGCTTTCTAGAATGACAACAGCAGATTGGTTATCCACATTTCCTTTGCTTAATGCTTTATAACCGCCCATATCAAAAAGCTCGGATCTGGCTTCAGCTGTAGATAGTCTTTCATCATGAAGTTCGACATCAATACCAAAGCGCCCTTTGAGGCGATTAGCAAACTTCTTTGCTCTTGGAGTAATGGTTGCTAGATCTTTGCCGTGTAAATCCGTTGGCAAACCGACGATAATCAGATTAGGTTGCCATTCTTTGATTTGCTTCTCGATATCATCCCAATTCGGAATACCATCTTTAGCCTTGAAGGCTGTTAAGGGACTTGCGGTACCAGTAATCTCTTGGCCGATTGCACTACCGATACTTTTTGTACCGTAATCAAATGCCATAATTGTCCGTGACATAAAAGTTCCAGAATTAAATAGTTGGGTTTGTATTGATTGTTATGAGTTGGTTTTAGGCGTGTCCTGAATCAGCCGATAATTGCGCAACATTAATGCCTAACATCTGCACTGCAACTTTCCAACGATCTGCAATGGGGGTATCGAAGATAACTTTCGGGTCGGCTTCAACGGTTAACCAAGAGTTTTCGGTTAGTTCTATTTCTAGCTGCCCTGGTTCCCAACCTGCATAGCCTAATGCGACCAAGTAATGCACTGGCTCGTCTCCAGTTCCGAGCACGGTAAGGATATCTTTAGAGGTCGTGACAGAGATTTGATCAGTCATGTTGATGCTAGATTGATAGTTGCCTTTTGGCCTATGTAAAATGAAACCTCTATCTTCAGCTACCGGTCCTCCGTTTAACACTGGCTTATCTAAGCTAGCTTGATTGGATTTTGGGTTTATGGAGTCGATCTCGACTTGATCCAGCATTTTTCCAACCGTGATATCAATAGGGGCATTGATCATTAACCCCATTGCACCTTCATCGTTGTGTTCACAAAGGTAAATTACAGAGTTTTGAAAGTAAGGGTCTTTCATTCCTGGCATAGCAACCAGAAAGTGATTGGTTAAATTCATAAAGCCTCCTGCCTTTGAGAAAAGAGCGGCTTATGCCGCTCATTACATTGGTTTAGCTAAGAACGATTCAGCTTAGATCATTTAAACTAAGCCAATCGACTGGAAGCTATTCTGCTTTAACGCGACGTTCGATCGCGTCCATCAGTTTACCTGTTACTGAAATATCAAAAGCGGCTTCGATTTCACGAATACAAGTCGGGCTGGTTACGTTAATTTCAGTCAGTTTGTCACCGATCACATCAAGGCCAACAAAGATTAAGCCTTTTTCTTTTAGTGTTGGAGCCACTGTTTTTGCTATTTCCCAGTCAGTATCACTCAGTGGTCTAGCCACACCAGTACCACCGGCCGCTAGGTTACCTCGTGTTTCCCCTTCCGCTGGAATACGAGCTAAGCAGTAAGGCATAGGCTCACCATCAACCACAAGAATACGCTTATCACCATTACTGATGTCTGGAACAAAAGTTTGTGCCATTGCGTAATTTTGACCGTGGTTGGTCAATGTTTCAATGATTACCGATACATTTGGATCGCCTTTCTTCACTCGGAAGATAGATGCGCCACCCATACCATCCAGTGGTTTAAGGATCACATCACCGTGCTTCTCGCGGAATTCTTTAACCTTTTCAGCTTTACGAGTCACGATGGTGGTCGGTGTTAGTTCAGGGAACCAAGCTGTGAACAATTTCTCGTTACAGTCACGAAGGCTTTGCGGTTTGTTTACGATCAGTGCGCCGTTCTCTTCAGCACGTTCAAGAATGTAAGTCGCGTAGATGTACTCAGTATCAAACGGAGGATCTTTACGCATCAGTACGGCATCTAATTCAGATAGCGCGATAGTCTGCTCTGACTTGAACTCATACCAACCGTTTGGATCTTCTTTTAGTTCTACAACCTTTGTGTCAGCAATGGCTACGCCCTGATCTAAGTGTAGATCATCCATTTCCATGTAATGGATTTCGTAACCACGACGCTGAGCTTCAAGCATCATGGCAAAGCTAGAGTCTTTTTTGATGTTAATGGATGAAATAGGATCCATTACGATGCCAAGTTTGATCATTTTTTTCTCCTAGCCTAGATCGCCAAAACGGACTTGTAAGGCAGTAATTGCGGTTAGAGCTGCTGTCTCGGTACGAAGTACACGTGGGCCGAGTAGCGTCTCTTCAAATTTGTATTGTTCTGTCATGCCGATTTCTTCAGCGGACAATCCACCTTCAGGGCCTATTAATAGGCGCACCTTGCTGACGGGTTCTGGAAGGGTGTTAATTGAGTATTTTGCGCGAGGATGTAGGTTCAACTTTAACGCTTCACTGGTTTCGCTACACCACGCTTCAAGTTGCATGATAGGGCGAATGACAGGAACCGTATTACGGCCACTCTGTTCACATGCCGCGATAGCAATCTTTTGCCATTGTGCGAGTTTTTTCTCAAAGCGTTTGGTATCAAGTTTCACGCCACAGCGCTCTGAAATCAGCGGAGTAATGGTATTCACACCGAGCTCTACCGATTTCTGAATCGTGAACTCCATTTTATCACCACGTGAAATCACTTGGCCTAAATGTAAGTCTAATGGAGATTCACTGCTACGCTCGATTCGCTCAGTAACATGAACCGTGACATTCTTCTTGGATACTTCAATAATTGTTGCAGGGAACTCAGCGCCACTGCCGTCAAATAGAAGGACTTCTTGGCCTTCTTTCATGCGAAGGACACGACCAACATGACCCGCGGCATCTTCGCCTAAAGCGAGCGAGCCTAACTGATGAATGCGTTCTGGGTGATGGATACGAGGGACTCTCATGCTGGTAAACCTATAAATATGATTATTTGGGTATTTTTATCTATGCCTAACATGGATGCTTTTAATCGAAAAAACAAGGGTAGAACAAGAGTTTCAAGGGCAATGCTGAAACTCTTGCTTGGTAGAGATAGCTATGCGAGTGGTGTTATTTGCAAGCTGGGTAAACAAATGGGTTGTGATTACCTTGGACGGCGTAGATTCGTTCATCACGAGTACATTCCCACTGATCGACAGGAAACTGTTTGTTCCACGCCATCATCAGGTTGGTTTGCTGTTTAGATAGCTTGAAACCATACTCTTGACTCATGTAAAGGTAAGTACGTGCGATAGAGCCTTTTGCTCTGTCCGGCGGCATAACTTTACGCTGTTTAAAGTTGACCTGCATTTCACACTGACCATAGCTCACGCCATCCATTCCATTCCACTGACTGAAATTGTAATTGGATCGATCACCATTAACCTCGCCAATCGTGGGCGTTAGGTTATGAAGATCAGCTTCCATGGATTTAAATATTTTATCATTTCGCGTACAGTTTTTGCGTCCGCCATCTTGCCAGCACTGACGCTGGTGGCCAAATTGCCAAGCTGGAACCACGTGTTCCCACTCAATTCGACTTGCTCGCTTTTGCTGTTTTCGGACTTGGTAGCCACAACCATTAAGGTCTGGAATACCTTTCTTCTTGTCTTTCCAAGTAATATCACAACCACAATAAAACGAAGTCGGATGATCGAGATAAATCTTCACCGCTTCTTTTTTGGCTTTGTAGAATGAGCTTGGCGGGGCAGCGAAAACGCTTTGGGTTACCAGTAGGCCAAATACTATCGATAAGTAAAAAGATACAGGTAGGCCAAATGCTTTTAAGGTGATTTTTTGCATAGAGAAAGACTGATAAAAGTATGATAAATATCAGTCTATCACTCAAATGTTAGATCTCTCTATTAGATTTATCCGAACGAGTGAATCAATCGGTTATTAGCTTAGTTGAGTGCCTGTAAAAACTAAGATTTGTTGGCATAGTTGGCATCGGTAGGTCGATTGATTTCGAAGGACTTTGTTATGTCGTCTAATTGATAGTGGGTAAACGGTGCAGTCGCAGCGGTATTCAAAGGTTTTTCCTTGAACTGAAGAGATTTCAAAGCTATGAGTCGTTCTGGCTGGCACGTTGAATACCTTTTCCATAACGTATTTCCACTCGTTTCCATGAGGCCTAACGCGTCCGAAGACCTGATGCGTGATCAAGTGTGCTAGTTCATGAGGAACAACCTCGTTGATAAAGGCGTCTTCGTTTTCGCTAAATAGCACGTGGTTGAGCTTAATTTCATTTAACTGAAGGTAGGCCTTTCCTGCCGATTTACCTCTTAATTTATAAGTGATAGTTGGGTATGGAAACTCACGAGAGAAATGTTGATTAGCAATAGCGAGACACTCCGCCAGTTTCTTATTTGCGCGATGTTGTTGTGGGGTGTAAGACAAACGTTGTTAACTCCAAATAAAAGACCTCAGCGTTAAGCTAAGGCCTCATAATAACATTGCTTGTTAATCTAGCGATGCTTTACACGTGATGTTTTTTCTTGATGATCTCGTGATAAGCATGCCATGTACCATAACCAAGTAGTGGCATGGTGACGATCATACCGATGCCGTAGGTTGCAAAGCCCACCAGAATACCGGAACAAATAATACTCGCCCACACAACCATTGCTGGGATGTTTGCTTTCACTGCGTTGAAGCTAGTGAAAATGGCGCTCATTACATCAACGCGTCGCTCCATCATTAATGGAATTGAAAACGCTGAAATACTGAATATTAGGCTAGCGATGATTAGCCCAATTAAAGAGCCTGTAATCAAGAATGGAGCGAATTCAGTTAGTGGAGCCCCTTGAACAGAAGGATATAACGCGTGCAATAACGCCGCGATTCGCATCCAGAAAATCATCGCTACCATCAATACAATCGCAAAGGCCCATTGATGGGTTGAGTTTCGTGTGATGGCTTTCATTGAGTGCAGTAGGCTAGCGTTGTGTCCTTTTTCTCTTTCCCAGCTGGCGTCATACAGGCCTAGAGCAAGAAAAGGCCCTATTAACATATAGACTATTAAGCTCGGCATAACGACTAGGTGTGTTCCTTGCCATTGGACAAGTTGGACTATGGCGATGGCTGCTGCCATAAAACACAAGCCGTAAAATGCGCTTATTAATGGCATTTTCACGAAGTCGTGTAGAGCTAGTGACAACCAATGAAAGGGTGCTGAAATGCTAACTTGGTTACAAGGAATGGTTCGAGCGTAATCCTGATCGCTGACCTTATCTTTTTTATTGTTCAGTTCCGATGGGTGCACGGTACGAGGCATAATTCCCCCTAGTTAAATAACGTCCTAGTTATAATTCCATAAGGCTCAGTGGTGTGGTTTACATTAGCGTTATGGTGTCGAGCTCAATCGCTCGTTATCGTCCTAGTTTTTGCTCTCACATTCATTTAACTAATGATATTAGACTAAATACATTAGGGTTAAACGTGAGCTTGATCGTCTAGGAGTTACCTTAACTATTGTCAGTAGTGCTAGAAAATACAAATTATCAGCGGCTTTTTATACTAAGTGGTTAACGGTAAAGAAGGGTGTTAGATAAGAGAATAGCGATTGAAATATCGGTAAGTACATAAAAATAAAGCCCTTACTAAGAAGTAAGGGCTTTAAAGAAACAAATCGCAGTGGCTAAATTATTTTAGGCCAGCGAAGTCCGCAAGGATTGCTGCTTTGTCTGTCGCTTCCCAAGGGAATTCTTCACGACCGAAGTGGCCGTATGCAGCAGTCTGCTTGTAGATAGGTTGAAGAAGGTTCAGCATCTCTTGAAGACCGTATGGGCGTAGATCGAAGTTTTGACGAACGGCTTCAATGATGATCTCGTGCGCTACTTTTTCAGTACCAAACGTTTCAACCATGATAGATGTAGGATCAGCAACACCGATAGCGTAAGACAGTTGAATCTCACAACGGTCAGCCATACCTGCAGCAACGATGTTTTTCGCAACGTAACGCGCTGCGTAAGCTGCAGAACGGTCAACTTTTGATGGATCTTTACCAGAGAATGCACCGCCACCGTGACGCGCTGCGCCGCCGTAGGTATCAACAATGATCTTACGACCAGTTAGACCACAGTCACCCATTGGCCCACCGATTACGAAACGGCCTGTTGGATTAATGAAGAAGTTAGTGTCTTTATTAATCCACTCTGAAGGCAATACTGGCTTGATGATCTCTTCCATTACCGCTTCACGTAGGTCAGGTGTTGTGACTGAATCACAGTGCTGAGTTGAAAGAACAACTGCATCGATACCCACGATCTTACCTTGGTCGTACTGGAATGTTACTTGAGACTTCGCATCTGGGCGAAGGAAGTTAAGCTTGCCACTCTTACGTACTTCAGCTTGCTTTTTAACAAGAAGGTGAGAGTAAGTAATTGGAGCAGGCATTAGGATTGGTGTTTCGTTAGTCGCGTAACCAAACATGATACCTTGGTCGCCTGCACCTTGCTCTTTCGGGTCTGTTTTATCAACACCTTGGTTGATGTCTGGAGACTGCTTACCAATTGTGTTTAGAACGGCACAAGAGTCAGCGTCAAAGCCCATATCAGAATGAACGTAACCAATTTCACGTACTGTTTCACGAGTGATTTCTTCAATATCAACCCATGCAGACGTTGTTACTTCACCGCCAACCATCACCATGCCGGTTTTTACGTAAGTCTCACAAGCAACACGTGCTTTTGGATCTTGTTCCAAGATGGCATCAAGAACAGCATCAGAGATTTGGTCTGCAATTTTATCTGGATGGCCTTCTGAAACAGATTCAGAAGTGAATAGGTGCTTAGCCATGAGAGCTCCACTTTTAGTTTTAGTTGCAAATAGTGTTTTAGTTGCAAATAGATTAAATGCAAATAATTTAGGCGTCGCAAGTTAAGGAAGCGCCGCCATTAAATACAGTATATTTTGTAGGTGTTTCTACTTCTAGACGGCCATTCTAAATTCCAATGGTCGAATTACAAGCTCTTTTTTATGATATGACATAACTAAACGTTTGCGTGCCGGGTGATATAAGCCATTACCAAGTGATATAAATGGGTAAAAATTGCTAAAAATGATGGTTAAAAGGACAGTAAATCGTTTGCAGTCGCTATAGTCGTTTGAGAGAATACCCGCGCTAATAAAAATGAAATTTTTAGCATTAACTTTTTTTAAATCGCTTATGTACTCAGGAGCAGACATGCCTTCTCGTAAAGTTCTAGCCAATGCAATCCGTGCGCTTAGCATGGACGGTGTTCAACAAGCAAACTCTGGTCACCCAGGCGCACCTATGGGTA
>NZ_JBGOOM010000039.1:0-15007 GCF_041439575.1 Vibrio sp. 5S239
AGAACAAAGCTTTTAGACCATAAACGCTTTTCTGCCCTTTGCAAACTAACGCCGCGTTAAGGGGTGAGCAACGCAGACCACCCAACCTAAGCCATTGTGCCGTAATCACTAAAGCTGAATCAAACCCCAAATGCCGAGCGTTGGGAATCCCTCTTGAACGCTTTGTTATGTGAATTTGTACCCATATGCTTTAATCGCTATATCTTGGATTTTACTTTCACCGATATTTCGCTTTAATTCTGAGTACACTTGCTTGGCTTGGTTATAAAATACTTGATGCTCCAGATCATCGTCACTGCACTCAATAGCTTTAGCAAAACACTTAGTTGCAGAAAACAATTTTGAGATACAAATGATCATTAGCATATGTTTTAACGCTAAACTTTCTAAACGAGTATCTGGTAAAGGAATAACCGCAAACTCTCCATTTTTATTTAGAGCCGAGCTTGTTTCGTCAGCAACCTGTTGTAATGTTGGGTGCTTCATTTTGCACAATAACTTGTAATTGTGATAGCAAAGCTTCCAAGCCAAGTTGAATTTTTCATCAGTCGCTGGAAAGTTATCCGGTATTGTCCCATATAGATCTTTATGTGCAGCCATTTTACTAAGTTTTTGCGCACCCCAGGGAACATCGGCATTTTTGTTATTTAAAACTTCACTTGCCAAGTCTTGACGGTCTACTAAACAATTTACAACCAACGCATTCTCGTAAAGTGAAGCCGCCACACAAGCAGCCTGATAAGGGTAACCCCAATTAAGTAGTAACCATGCCCCTCTAAAGTCACTCATGGTACGTTTGAGAAAAGCTGCCGCTAGTTTGATTGATTTCGCTTTAGAGTTACGACCGTGTAGAAACGGAGCTTTAATTGCCAAATTCATACAGTTTTCAGCCAAGGAGTCCCAAGGCTTAAGGTCTTCATAACTGCGCTCTATAGCATCGACTTCTAAACGAGCAAGATAATTCCAGTAATGGTCTTGCCAATTGTCTTCAGAAATCATGTTAACTCACTTGTATAAGATGCTGAAAAATTCACATAACGCCTTGTTAAGGTGTGAGGCACGCAATACCGAAGCTTCCGCATACCACCTTAACCACTAAACCTGACGCATGGCAAAAATGCCACGCGTGCTGAATCACTCTTGAACAATTTGTTAGGTGTTACAGAGTGCTCTGACCTTTGATTTACTTTGCAATATTTCCGTACATTCCTTGTTTGTACAGCTAATTGTATTATCCAATTCACTTTCCGAGTACCTTTTAGTCAGATGCTTAATCATCAACTCGGATGTTTCGGTGTATGCACATAAAGCCTCAAATTGCTCATAGGCCGTTGAAAGTTTTTGAGTAATTGCATCTTCGTTATGTTTAATTTTCTCTACATGCCTTTCCATTTCAACGACTTTTCTATTTGCATCGATAAGCTGTTGCTTGGTCGCATTTTCCAAATTTCTTAAGTAATGATTATTCTCATTTAAGGTTGATAGCTTTAGTTGTTCTGCCTTGTACTTTTCAGGAAAGTAATGTTTCTGAAAGTCATTTAATTGTGGAACATTAGTATGCCAAAACCCGTCAAAAGACCATATTAAGATAAACAAGAACAGTGCCCTGATAACGATATCGCCTATTCTCTCAACTAGCCCTTTACCATCACGCTTAGTACTATTTTCTTTCTCAACTGTTTGATTATTATCTAAACTACTCACTAATACATTCCTTGTATGTGTTATTTGAAAATTCTGATTGTAACGTAACACCTAACGCCGCATTAAGTGGTGAACAACGCGACCACCCAAGCCTAAACCTTGCCACATTTAGCACTGAAGCCGACTTAGACTGAAATCGCCAAGCGTTGAGAATCCGTCTTAAATGCTTTGTTATGTTTTAACACAAACGACTGATTCATTTGGCAAAGATAAGCGGACTAAATTTGTGGGTTATAATGTGGAGCGAAGCTAAACGTAACCCACTGTTTTAGTTCCGTTTAATTGCCTTTCATGTGTTTCATTAGGAAACATTACTAATCTTACTTATTGTTTAATTAACCCAGATACAAAGGAATTCATTTCCGCAACTAAAATAAGTATGTATTTTTGTGAACGAAGAAACTCCGATTAAGAATAGAATACTTACAACTCCATACATAATCGAGTCACCCATCGAGTTTTGATTATTACTTCTTACCCAAGAAAATACTGGAGAAATCGACACTAGTAAAAGAGACCAAATAACATACACCAAATTAACATTACTCCAAGAAAAAAGAATAAAAACAGACATACACAACAAGTAAGCCAGTAACAACTCGCAAGTTTTAGTTAACATATTATCAATGTAAAAAATATATTTATTCTGTTTATTTAATGTGGATGTAATAAATAATAATGATTGACCAAAAACAAGTACAAAAGTCGAAACTAAAAGCGATGACATTCCAATATTTTCACTAAGTATGGCACTATAAGAGAATTCTTGGACAGCATCTGGACTCAGTAATAGTTCTGCTATGAGAGTACCAAAATACATTAAAATAACTAAAGAAATTGCAGATAAAAGAGGAGTAAATATTGCTTTCTTCCACTTAAAAGAAGAGCTCTGGTCTGGGCTTGCTAATTTCAAATCGATTATATTCTTACAGTTTGTACATTTGATAGCTTTGTTAACATTTTCCATTCTAAAACTCATAAAGTTAATCCATTTAAAATTATTAAATACACTTCCGCCTTAACGATAAACCATGTTAAGACTTATGTTCAGCAAAAACACATAACGCCTTGTTAAGGTGTGAGGCACGCAATACCAAAGCCTCCGCATACCACCTTAACCACTAAAAACAACGCATAGTAAAAATGCCACGCGTGCCGAATCACTCTTGAACAACTTGTTAAATTTCAGATAGATGGCTTGTACCATTGCCCATACGGCCGTTATTTAGAGTTACGTACCCACTACCGTCATTGAAAGCATAAAACGTTGAGTATTTTTTTAAAATGCTTTCGAGCGAATCTAGTTCCACAGGATCGCTTGGTTCAAGCACCCATAATGAGGCGGTAACGTAGGCAGGATTAGTTCTATTGATGGTGCAGCAGTACGTATAATCTGCCAAGTGCTCAAGCAACGGCCTTAAACCACCAATGCGTAAAGGACGATTTGCAAGCTGAGCTTCTAAAGCTATAACCATTGCCATCTTTGAATAGTCTAAATCATCGGGATCAAGCTCATCTGAATTACTATAACTAACCTCATATTGTCCCTCGGGAAAGTGAGAGGGAGCTTGCTCCATTACTTGAGATAGTACTTTAGGCGTGGGAAATTGAAACTCTATACTTTGAACTGAATTTACAAGAGCAATCGAGGCAAGTACAACGCCTGTAGTTTTCTTAGCCCACCGTTTAAGTTGCTCTTTAGTTTTGAACATTTTTGTTTTCAAATTTTACCTCAAAGTTTCAATGAAATTTAACGCCCAATTAAGGTGTGAAGCACGCTATCACGGTACTTAATTTGAACACCCTAAACACTGAACCTCACCCGAGCCAAAAATGCCAAGCGTGCTGAATCACTCTTAAATTGATTGTTAGCTGTTTTCTTTTGCCACAAGGTCTTTAAACCTTTGTAAGATATCTTCGACCATACCGACGTATTTGTGCATTGTTTCTACTAACTCTTCATCTCGTTCTATTACATCTTCGTCCAAGCACAGTTTTAATGATGGATTGAATGATTGCCCAACCCTGATATTTCCAGCTGGAGGTAAACTCATCAATACCATTCCATCTCGAATTGGACCACAATGTAAATTTTGAATTGTTAGCATTGGTCCAGAAGCGCCATTCATTTGAAAATTTTTTATCCCTGCGTAGTGTGCGACTGGAACGAGTGATTTATGCTTGTCTGTAATATCAAGATCATGTAGCGAGCGAAGTAACTTATTACCACCTGTATAAGGTTTTAAATCTCTAACGATATCGACAACCCCCTGACCTGCTTTGTCAATACGTCTCTTCTTAATCATTTGCTCGAGACCATCAGCGTCATTTCCAAAAGGAAAGTACACATTTTTTGCATCCTGACCAGCATGTTCTACTAACTCGGTAGCGAGAAGGTCTAAAGAAGCTCTTAAATTATGGATTACATCCCCGATTATTGCTGCAAAGATCATTGGGATATCATGCTTTACTCGAAGCGTCCAAAGGTGATTACTACCACCATCTTCACTCTCAACAACCACTTTAAATGGCTTTGATTTTATATAATCCACTAGCTGATTTTCTAGTTCTCGAATATGACTTTTTGCTCTGACTATTTTTAATTCCGTACCTACAAACGTTGTCATTTTAATACTCCATCATGGCTATTATTATCGGCTTCATTTGAAAACTGCTAACGCCGCATTAAGGTGTGAGCAACGCTACCACGAAACCTAACCATACCACCGTAGTCGCTGAACCCAACGATGGAATGAAAAATGCCAAGCGTTGGGAATCATTCTTAAATGCTTTGTTAGGCGATGTTTCCTTTATTCTTTAATTGGCCTTGTTTATTTCTTTCTTTAAGATGTTCAACAAAGCTGTCTATTGCTGGATAAGTTGCTTTTCCAGCCATTTCCTCTCTCAGTTTTTCTAGGATGTAAGTACCCTCATTGAAACAAACTAAGTATTTAAATTGATGTTCAATGATGTCCTTATCTGCAATACCATTCATCCATGTTAAAAGGGCGACTTCTAGATCGTTGAGGTGAGATATTAGTAAATGAAGTAGGTATGATATTTGTCGTTTATCCAGCGTAATTTCGTCATTAGTGATAACTAATTTACCCATTTCATTTGGCATGCTGCTTAATGCGTAAGTCAATAGGTTATGGTGTTTTTTATCGACTTTGATCGACTCCAGCTTAACCAGTTTTTTACATTCGTCACTAGTAAGTTCTTGAACAAACTTTCTTGCGGAGGGAGTAATCATGTCTAATGAAGCATTCCAATCCTTTATGACGTTGATTGCGGTCTCTCTCCTACTTCTCTCGTGATCAGATTTCAGCTGCTCTGCTGCTATCTTAGCTTGATTAGCAGTAATCCTCGCCTGCAAAGCTACAAAAACAACGCCTAATGCAGTTATGATTGAAGCAAATGATGTAACTAAGTCTTTATTTTGCGTTAACCACTCAAACACGTTCCTCTCCTAAAATTAATTTGTTTATTGTATAAATCGAAATCGCCTAACGCCCAATTAAGGTGTGAAGCGCGCTACCACAACACTCAAAATGGACGCCATAAACACTAAACTTGACCCAAACCAAAAATGCCAAGCGTGCTGAATCACTCTTAAATTGTTTGTTATGTTTACCAGTCACTTAGCTTTGACAGGAAACCACTGCTATCCAGTAAAGTAGATTTTATAACCTTATCTTCGATCCCGTACTTACGGCACATAGCAAACACACTTGAAGTGAAAGGCTCTTTGGCAAAAGGAGATATATAGATAGCTTCTATCAACTCATTTAAATCAACAGGAACACTATCGGCACTTGGGAGATAATTCTCAATATTGGTAGTAGGTACTTGGTTAACAATGAAACATCTAAGCTCGTTTTCGTGACTAAATGATGAACGCTTAATTAGAGGGCTAATATGACCATCAACAACGCAGCATTTTGGTGTTAGGTTTGTATCTGAAAAGTCGAGATACTTTACCTTACTAATTTGGACTTTCTTGCCAAAGACTTGGTCTTTTAAAGCACTACGTAGACGTTCAACTGATGTCTTGACCGCTATACCCTTGCCATCATCTGAATACAATTTCCACATCGCTTCTGATTCAACACGATTGCTATGCCAACAGTTTACAGTTATTCCTTTTGAAATTTTATGAAAAGCTAGTTCCATGATGGAACCAAGCTTGTCAATTCCATCCCTCATTTCATCAAGTTTAGGATTGTTGTGAGTGTCATCTATTTGTTTTAGCGACTCATAAGCCAGTTTAAGCTCACTAACTTGAGAACCAAATACTTGAGCAAAGGCTGTAGCGGCAACATCTGGCATATAACCCTCAAATGGATCACTTTCATTATAGCTTTCCAACGCAGTGAAATATAATTGTTTGGTTTCTAACAAATTAATCAATTTATCAAGTGACATGTAGCGCCAAAGAGACTCATCTACCGATGCACTTTCTCCCACTATTACTTCCATAATTCTCCAAACCTCATTGTAAACATAACGCCCTGTTAAGGTGAAACTAAAATAATAAAAAAACATTTATTTTCATCAAGTTAGAATAAATTATAAAACAGAAATTTAAATACATGTAGCAAATATGTAGCTTTCAAATTTTGCATACTTGCGCTAAAAAATCTTTCTAACTCATATTTGGACAAAAATGCGTTTAGGAAAATAGAACATTAGCAAAACATGAATAACTAAAAGTATGGAAAGTCATTTAACTTTGTATCCACTGTTGATGGAACAGGCCATTATGGCAATAAACCTGATTAAAACTGCTCGATAAGTACTTGCAATTCTTGTTCTTGGTTCATGCTCGATTACGATTTTTCCTGCCTATCACCACTCCTTATGCTGTCATTAAAATTCTTTATTATTCAGTGAGTTAATTTGTCCGTATTCTTTGGTATCTATTTGAAATACTAGGGGAAACAAAAATGAAAAATGGGCTAGTCTGCACATTAGCAGTGATGTTAATTGTGGGGTGCAAAGAATCGAATGAGCCAAACGCTGCTGTAGTGGAACAACCGAGTGTCACATCACACATAGAGAAAACACCTGAGCTAGTCGCGGAATTAAAGGCACAAGAAACAATTGATGATCAACTTAGGCTTCTATATGAGCGTTTTGAACCCATGCTTGACCGCAGCGACTCTCTTACTGGTACGGATGCAAACAATGATGGTATCCGCGATGACATTGAGGCGTTTATCGATGCGTTAGAAGTGACCGAGCCAGTCCGAAAAGCCTTAAAACAAGAGGCTCGGCAGGCACAAGAAAGTCTTTATCACGACTGGAATGCAAAGACCGATGCGAACATCAGAAAAGCACTCGACATTTCATACAAATACGACAAAGTACTCGCTTGTAAAGAGTTTGTTGGTATTCCTGTAAGAGATATAACCAATACAGGAAGAACCGTTGATGCGCTCACTTACAATACCAAAGCCCGCACTATGACTTATTTGGCTTACAATCACCTATTAAATGGTTCCGTAAGTACGCTCCTTGCTGCGGAGGCACAATATTGTGAATAAGCCAACAATATCACTCATGATTGCTGCTTTGCTGCCATTTAATGCAATCGCCAACTCATGCAAAATTGAAGGTTACACCATCGGTTTTTTTAACGGTGTTGCAACAACTGAAAAACAAGCCAAAGAAGGGATAAAAGAAATAAAATCCACTATAGATATCAACCAATACAACGGTGAGTCTGTCGAATACCAGCTTTTCTACAACGATTCTTATATTGAAGGAAGTGGCCTTAACGTACTGGCTGATTTTGCTGAAACCTTTGACCAAAGAACTTCCGAGTTAGAGCAGAAACAATTCGACCGGTGGGAGGCCTTTTGGGACATCGTAAGCGGTAGGCAAAACAGCGCTATCATCCAAAAAATCAGCGCCACTTTTGCTTGGTTTGCTGGGTTTGTTCTCGACTTCACAAACCAAACCATCAATGCAACTATCACGACATATTTAAAAGAACTAGCCTCACTTGTTGATGCCCCCGAAACTAGCCAGACTAGAATGCAGCATCATCTTTTAAATGACTCTCTTACGTGGAAAGGAAAAAAGCTCATTTACATCGCTCATTCACAAGGGAACTTATGGGTAAACGAATCATACAAGCATGTTACATCTCAATACGGTTACAGTGCCGATAACATTCGCGTCGTTCACATCGCTCCCGCTTCTCCAACCCTTAGCCCAGACAGTGATTATATTTTATCGACCTCAGATCTTGTGATTAATGGGCTGAACTTTACAGGGATAGGCAGCGTTCCGCCTCCCAACACCACGATAGCACCGAGCAAATTAGACTTTGCGGGACACGGACTCATTCCAATTTACCTCTCTCACCCTAAATCCATTGAGAAAATCAAAGCGTCGGTAGATAAAGCTTTCACGTCTCTTACTAAACCCGAGATGGAAGATTTTTTGTTTAAAATTGAGTTCAATTATAGTGCGAGCTATGACGCACTTCATGATAACCCTGTTTATGAAATTGTTGACGCAAATAAAACTGACGATTTTGGTTCTTACCTAAAGTCTCCTTCTTTTTATCTCAGTCCAGAGGGTGATTCTTGGTTCAAAAGGAACGTGGATTCTTATATACAAGATGAAGATAGATTGCCATTTAGAGTTGAGAACAATGCTGTGGTTTTGTTTGATACTTGTAAAAGCCCGAACGAGGCAATGAATGACATTCCATCGATTCCCTCGCAAGACACTTATATGTTCGTACAATGGCGAAATTTAAAACGCTTTGAGCGAGGTACATTTAAAGATATTTGGAGGTCAAGAAAGATGACCGATAGATATGGATTGGTAGATGAAACCCCAATAGCATTTCGAGATATGGACGACGACTATTTCATTTGTGCTGGGGATGGAGATGCGATTGAACTAGAAGCAACACAACACTTTTATAATGAGGAGCAACGTCAATATTTAGCCTCTCAGTATTTGTCAGGACGTTATGATGTGTCGGCACGATATGAGACACCTTACCTTCCTTTCCAACCTACCAATCTTTGCCAAGGTCATTGATCATTATCTTCATCCACAGAATCAATGTATTAGTAACGAATTCTCATCAACTAATCGCTAAATGACAAATATTATGTAGTCATGATTCAGATAACTATTAATAAGTAAAAACAGTATTAGCAAGATGCTGATGAGTATCAACTCTAAATGATAATGGGGCAATTTCGTGTTACATGTCCCGTCAGCACACCTTTGGACATTAATGAGTTACGAGTCGGCAAAAATGACTAATTTCGGATTCAAAAAGTGTGGGAATGCTTTAAGCATTTGTCCAAGTTTATTGACAACAATAAAATAACTTGCTAAATCCAAATTCTCTTAAAATTTCACTATAGGAATACTTTGCTCTGGTTCGTTAGCTTGAGAAAGTAGTGATTGGTTCACATACTCTACTAACATCCAAGTCATAGGGTGGTTATTTTTATCAACCTGATGACTATCAAATCCTGTTAAATGATCTTTTTTAACTTGCAATTTCTTAGTACATAGCGCAAGCAATATTTCTGGTAGACCTTTTGACTCTTCAGCTTCAGGTAACATAAGCATTCTCTCAATCAAAGAACCAATAATCCTACTTTTGTCATCAGCGGCACTATAATCAAGCTCTCTTGGTTTTGCAGTCCTTAAAATACTTGCTTGGATAATTCCTTCATTGAACCTATCAAATAGTAAAGGATCAAGTTGCCGAATTATGTACCCCGAGCCTAATGGAACTGTTCCATTATGTTTTGCAACAGTTCGTAACCGCTGCAAGACAGAAGAAATAGTGAAATATACTGTGGCCTGATGTTCACAGTCGTTATCATTATCACCTTTATTCCAAAAAGCAAATGTCGGCCCCAATACCAGTGGTTGATTTTTAGGTGACTTAAGAAATAGTTCTACTCCTAACCCTTGCTTATCAATAGATGAAGCACTTCTCAATAGTTTGTCTCTCTCATGAAGCTCACTAAATAATTCCCCATCAGTTGAATGTTTGGCTTTAAGCAGTTTCAAAAGCTCAAGTTCTTTTTCCCAGCTATTTTCTTTATGCTCATTTATGGGCAAAATCATCTTTTCAATAACATGGAATTGGTGATGCCCACATGGACCTTCAGAAAACTTCAAGTCCATTTGAAGTTTTTTAAACTCGGTTTCACTATTATATTTTGCGAACCCTACAATATAAGTAATAGGTAACTCATTATATTTACGTAGCGCCCTGCTAATGTTTAAAAGAGATTTTCCTGACTCTAAAGAGCCTGCTACAACGACTATTCCTTTACTCGGATTCACGTCACTGGGGATTTCACCATCGTAGATTCTTACGTCTAAGTTTAACTCTGATACATTGCTTTTAATAAGCTCTGCTAGCTCTTTTGCACCTTCATCATTACAATGAATTAGGGAATCAGTGTTTAAGGGAAAGAAACGGCGGATATTATTTTTGACTTTTTCCTTAAATTCTTCTTGCTCAATTACCTTACTAACGTCGATAAAATACTCTGGTGTAGGTATTTTGGTACCATCTACACCATCATATAAGCACCTAAAAGCATCAAGGTCTTTATATTGATGAATAAGTTCCCGTAAATTTTTGTCAGAGTCCACAGCTAATGGAAGATAGCATTCGGTACGTGGTGCTTCGAATACGAATCGACTTTTATCAAGCGCAATCGGAATTGAATGCTCCTTTAAACACATCGGACATTCATTTTCATCGTATGATTCAAAGTACTGAAAATAAGATTTACAGAACTTTCTCTTATATTTCTCGAACTCCACTAGGACTTTTTGTTCACTGTCATTAACTTGAGTCATGATTATCGAAATCAGCGAAGCTTGCTCTAACGACGGGTTTTTCTTTAACCTTTCAAATAAATTGTTACTGGTAGAAGCAGAGATTAGAACCAGAGTCTTTTCATCTGAGCTAAATTCATATTCCTCTAAGCCACCGTAACTTCCAAAAGAATCTATGGATATAAGGTCAGTACTACTTTCAAAAGCTCTAATTAGATTACTAAGCGCATAAGCCAGTGGAAAAATACCAGAGGTATCTACGTAAATTTTATTGACGGTGGCAGGTAATAATTTTAATAAGCTAATTGCAATAAAGGTAATTTCAGCTGATGACTCAAGTAAGTTTTTTACATCAATGAATTTATTTGCATGTTTTCCAGACGGCTTGATGAAGTGAATATTTGAGTGTGCTTCAATTATCAGATTACGCCTAGTGATAATATTATAAATTCCAAACTCGAACAAACGAAAAACGTCAATATCAGATAATGGCAATTTATCGTTATTAAAAAAAGATATATCAAAGTTACCATTGCGATTTATAAAACATGTGTGGAAATTTAATTCTTGGAAACTATTAATTCTATCTTTTAGCTTTGATTGTGCTTTTTCATTTAATAACTGACTAGAAATATCTTTTTTATTAAATTCAGGTGCAATAAAAACAATATCACGTGTAAAAATTGATAATCTAAATTGAGTTACCACTTCATCGCAAAATTCTTCGAAGTTGAATGTGCCTCCTGAATAAAAACAAACCATAACGTTTGGTTTTTTTGAGATAAGATCAGCTTTGTAAAAATAAAAGTTTTTCATCGTAAAGGCACCAAAATACTACAAGCCAAACCTTCAACGGAAGCAAGTTTGTTAAAATTGTTTTCTGATTTGTTTTTTTCGTCAAATAATGAAAGAGGTTCTGACTCAGTTTCTCTCAAAGGCTGCAAATTAAAATCGCGGTATACACCTATTCGACCAGTCCTAAATGAAATAAAACCATGTCTTTGTGCTAATACATTCTTCACATTATTTAAACCACGGCCAACGCCACGATAATCAGATTTTGATGTAATACCTTTAACAAATGACTTCTTAACTACATCCACTTCGTCTTGAACACTAACATTTGCGTTATCCGTTGATTCAAGGGTTTTAAAAATACCTTCTCCACTATCGAATACTGATATCTCTAACATATGTACAGTTCTATCATTCACTCTAATGCCTTCCAAGTAATCTGTTATTGCAGTGCTCTCTCCACCAATATTTTCTGAAAGTTGTTCTTTGGTAATAAGCTTGTAATCAATTACCAGACCTCTAACTGATTTGCTCACCTTACCTGTATTAATTTCTAGCTTTCCATGTTGCTCAGTATTTTCAATAAGTTCGTAAATTGCGTGCCCTAGGTCACTGAGCTGATCTTCGGTCATGTCAGATTTTGCTGGACTTAGCTCAACAATGCGCTCAAGCATTTTTGTATAAAACTCACCTTGCTTTAAAGAGTTACCCCCTTCAGGTGAATAAAAACAACTTGGATATGCATACTTTTTTATAGAGTGATCCACTGCAAATAGTTGAACCCTTTGAGCCGTTCTATATATCGATTCGTTTAACCGCGTTTGTAAATCAACATTAATTCTAGATTTTAGTTCTACTAGTGTTTTTTGATCATCTAAAACAATATCTTTCTCATACACTTCATCAGACATTAACGTCGAAGTTAAAGAATGCGGTGAACTTAACAGATCAACAACACTATTTTCTTTTGATGATTCAAATTGAAAGAACTTAACTTTTTTATTTGGGTTAGGTTTAAGTGCAGTAATAAATAACTGGCAAATTCGAGGTAATAAACCTAAGCGCAACGATTTAAATTGTTGTGGTAGGTTTATTACATCATCGCCAATTTTTTCATAAAGTTTCTCTATTTCATCATTAGTTATTATTGATGGTACTTTCATCAAAAAACTCCACTTAATCCTTTTCTACAATAAGTTTAGCTAAACCTACTGTTTTAGTAACTGTTAGAAGATACTGTCAACTTATTATAATTAAACAATAAATGCTAGTTTATTAACCACTATTTCAAGTTTGGATAAAGCATTTTCGTGTTAGCAATGGCAATCATTACTTTAAAAGTACAGCTATTCGCAGAACTCCAAGTTGATGAATGTTCCAAAAGCTACCCCACTTACCCCACCTAATCATGGTTCAAGTGGGGTAAGTGGGGTAGAAATCGCAACTTACAGAAATGCAGTGTGGGGAATGACGGTTGGGAAACAGTATTGATTTGAACCATTAAGCATTTTCTTATCTAGCTTTTCTTCTTTGTGTAGTTGGTTTAAGGCTTTGCCAACCACGTTACCTTTAGATGCATCAACTTTGAATAAGTCACAGATTTGCTTAGTCGTGAGCCATTCCCTAGCCTTGCCATGACAAGTTTCTAATTGGTCATTAAGCATGTTGTACCAAGTGCCTTTATCCACGTACTTAGCCGATTCTTTTGATACCAATGCTTGAGCGTCAGGTGAAAGCATCCAAGGGTGTTTTTGTACTAAGAATAGATGTTTCACTTCTAACCAGAATTGGCGCAGTTTCTCTGGCTTTGCCAGTGTCAGCTCACCCGTCACTTGATAATTCCACCCTAGCAACTCATTAAGCTTGTCCATGTTGGTTTCAGCTATTAACTCAATGACCGCGTAACGTGAATTGCCTGTTTCATCTTTTAAGAAATCTGTGCCGTTTACCGTCGCTATCAGGTTGGTTTGTCGTGACTTCTTGATATCACTTCTCGCATAAGGAGGACGAACGGTATCTTGAGCGCGAGTGACGAACGCTTTGAGTGCGCCTTGGCAGTTTTTAGTAGAACGCTCTAGCTCCCCTAGTTCAACTATCCAAGAACGAATCACCGATAAGACGCTGTCTTTGTTATCAGGGTTTAGCTCTGCCCCCTCTAGGAAGGCACTTGGCATCACGTTAGCAATACGCTCAACGAAAGCTGTCTTCTTAAACGACTGTTCGCCTTGCAGCACAGGAACGAGCTTTGATTTGAAATTAGGTACAAGCAAACATGCTACACAGCCCACTAACCAGTGTAGCAATACGATTCTAGCCAGCTGTGGATTCTTAGCCCCTAAACAGTCTAACACCGCGTCCACTCTTGGTTGTCCGTCCCACTCACCGGATAACCAACCCTTAATAGGATGATAGCTATTTTCGAGAGCGACAGCGTTAAAATGGTCATCAATGGCGGGTTTAGGTAATGAATGGATAGACGCCACTGAAATCAGTTCACTTCTCACCGTATCGGGTGAGCCCATGCACTCCTTACCTTTGAAAATATCAGGCTCTAGGGTCATCTTATTGAGTTTGGCTTCATAGCCTGAACTCTTGAGTAACGCCTTTAAGTTATCAGCCGTATTCAGCACAATGGTTTTACCGGATTCGGTGTATTTCACATGAGGAAACTCTGGCTCTTTAAGCATGGAAGCACTCCTCCTGTGATAAGTGGTCTCGCTTAGTGTGATTGTCTAGCCAGCGGTCTAAATCTTCTTTGAGGTAACGAACCGCGCGACCAATCTTAATAAAGGGTGGTGCGTCTGTTCTGTTTTTGCGTTGCCCTTCCATACGTGCTTGACGTAAAAATGAACGGCTCATGCCGATGTAAGTCGAGGTTTCTTGCTCTGTGTAAGCGCGTTTGTTTTTCTCTTGGTTTTCCATACTTTAAGTACCTTCATTGTTCGTGGAGGTACTATGAAAACCTTAGAATCATTCACGGGAAGAAAAACGGGAGGATTGGCGGGAGCATTTATTCTCGTATACCCTTCCTTACCTCTGACAGCATATTTTGGAAGCGTTTAAAGGACATACCATCCGCAGTATCTTTACTAGTGTATAGACGTTCGTTATCGATGCCGTCAATAATCACATCCACATCAAACCGGTATCGTTCTTCTCTCACATCTTCACGGATCAGGTTCCAAACCTCTCTTGCTTTGGCTTGAGGATAAAGAGTGAGTATTCGATGCTGAATCATTTTAACGGGGTTGGTTTCTATTTGTGGCTTCAAGCCCTGCCCTGATTGGCTTGGCGAAGGATTGGTTACTGGCTTAATGTGGTTAGGTAGCCGGCTATCGTGACGGCTTAACTCTTGCCATGTTCGGTTAAAGCTCTGGCTTAAATTATTTGTGCAAAGCCTGATATCACTGGCTTGTAAGCCTATAGGTATGGACGATAATTGCTTGGTACTTTCACTGATGATTTCAGTGAATGCCGACAATAGCCCAACGAGGCTTGATACCTGTCCTTGACTGGTTTTGCCTTTGGCAATCTGCATCATGCTTTCTTGCTCTGGGTACAACGCTACCAGTTTTGGCACGATGAAAGCTATATTCTTGGAGCTTAAACGCTGTTCGTGGATGCCATTAAACTGACCTTTAACCGCACTCGGGAAAGCCTGTTTAAT
>NZ_JBGOOM010000040.1:0-11056 GCF_041439575.1 Vibrio sp. 5S239
GGTAATAGCAGAGAGCGGTTACACTGTTCCTACTTGGCTAGAAGAAGAGTTTAACTTAGATGCCGTAACCCGTATTTATGAGATACCTGAAGGTTCACACACCGCTGTGTTGATTGGTAAAGACGGTAAAGAGAAATACAGATGGAGTGGTAAAACAGATTGGCAGAAAATCACCAATATCATTGACGAAATGCCAATGCGCCAACGAGAAATGCAGCGACAAAGTAGTCGCTGCAGTATTTGATTCTTGATTTATTCACTGGCTGATTGTTTATCGGCTTTGAGGTTACGTCGTTAAACTTGCTTGTTAAACCAAGCTAATTTTTCATGAAGTTGAGCCACGCTGCCGACAACAATCAACGCAGGACTTTTTGCAACGCCAGCAAGGTTCGCTAAATCACTCAATCCACCACGGAATACTTTTTGTTCTTGGCGCGTACCGTTCTCAATAATGGCAACAGGCATGTCTGCTCGCATACCGTTATCCAGTAAATTTTTCTGGATGTTCGGGCTCTCTTTTAAACCCATATAGAACACGATCGTGTGATTGTGCTGAGCAAGCGAGCGCCAATCAATATCTTCACCATCTTTCTTTAGATGACCAGTAATGAATTGGACGCTTTGTGCGTGATCTCGATGTGTTAGTGGAATGCCCGCGTAAGCCGTCGCGCCTGCTGCTGCAGTGATTCCGGGTACCACTTCAAACCTCACACCATGCTCAGCTAGGGTTTCACACTCTTCACCACCACGACCAAAGATAAACGAGTCACCACCTTTCAGGCGAACCACATGCTTATTTTCTTGTGCTTTAGTCACCAATAATTGATTGATTTGATCTTGTGGGACACAGTGATGGTCGAGCTTTTTTCCCACATACAGCATTTCTGCATCGGAGTTAGCCATTGCCAAAATATCTTTAGATACCAAGCGGTCATAAACAACCACGTCAGCCTGTTGAATAACACGAGCCGCTTTTAGGGTAAGTAAGTCTGGGTCACCAGGGCCAGCACCTACTAATGTAACCAATCCTTTGGTTACTTCTTTAACATTCGATGACGATACTTCTGACATGCTGTGCTCCGAAGGTTTGCTTGTTTTTTCTCAAGCTTCAATCTATGTGGTAAGTCACTGTATTTGTGATGACTTATCCAAATCCTTAACCCTTAGACTATCAGGTGTTGAGTTAAATATTCTGTCTAAATACTAACGAAGATAGAAGTAATTATAACAAAACAATCTATTGCAGGTATTTTGCTCAATAAGAATCAACACATTAATGGTGCTTAAGGCGTTCGAACAAAAAAGCCCCAAACAATTTGTTGGGGCTTTCAATCCTCAGGCTAAATTACGTTTCACCGTATTCAGATTTACTTAGCACCTAGAGAAGGAGCCGTTTTAGCGTGAGTCAGGTATAGAGGAACACACGTTAACAGTAAGCCACCAACGATGTTACCAAGAATTGTAGGGATAAGGTTGAAGTTCAACCATGTCGCGATACCAAAATCTGCGCCTAGAATCATACCCAATGGGAATAGGAACATATTTACTACTGTGTGCTCGAATACGAGTGCGAAGAAGATGAAGATTGGGAACCACATCATTGCTACACGGCCAGACACTGTACGTGCTGTCATGTTACCAATCACACCTAGACATACCATGAGGTTACAGAAGATACCGCGTACGAAACACGTGATCCACCCGTCCATACCCATGTTTTCAAAACCTAAGCTACGAGCTGTAGAAACCGCAATGAATTTTTGTGCGACTGCATTTGGATCTAAAGAGAAGTTACCAGTCAATGAGATAGCAATCAGTACGGCTACGATGAGAGAACCGATAAGGTTACCAAGGCCAACAATACCCCAACAACGTAAAACACGCCCCCAAGTCACGCCTGGGCGGTTATCAAACTTAGCTAAAGGAGCAAGGCCAAATACGCCAGTGACTAGGTCATAACCCATCACACTTAGAATGACGAAACCAACTGGGAACACTAATGCGCCAACAATGCCGATACCGGTTTGTACAATAGTCGTGATTGCCACAACGACAGCAAGCGAAAGAATGATACCAGCCATAGTGCTTCGAATCAGAAGATCACGAGTACTTGTTTTCGTTTTTGCTTCACCCACATCGATCATCGTTTGAACGAATTCAGCTGGTTTAAAATCAGTAGACATAAGGTTGTCCTTAAAAAAGTTAAAATTGGATAGGAAAAGGCTCTAGTTGCCGAGTTAAGGCAATATCGAGAACTAGAACCCTTGAACTATCAAATCTTACTCATCCGAAGATTAAGCAGAGATTTCTACAGCGCCTTTGGCAACACGAGCTTTATACGCTTTCACATTGAAGTTCTCGTCTTCCATGCACACACCTGTTGCTAGGTTAAAGCGTTGCTTCTTAAGTGGGCTTGCCACCCAAAGCTCTTCTTTGTGCTCAACAATCAAACCACGTGATAACACGTTAGATTGGAAGTATGGGTCTGTGTTGCTAATCGCGAATACTTCTTCAGCCTTAGTTGGGCGGAAGATAGCCACTTGCTCACCACCAACCAATGCACAAACACCTGTACCTGGGATAATGTCTTCGATCTTACAAACTTTGGTAAATGCCATGATGTCGTCTCCCGTTACACAGTTTCTACGTGAATGATGTCGCCCTGATGCCTTGAAGTAATGGCTTCAGAATATTTCTCAGTGAATGTCGCTGGACGGTGTTGTTCTCGACCATCTTCAACAAACACAACGTTATCATCACGGTCATCAGTATTGATGAAGTGTGCAAAGCGCTTAAGTTGAGCTTTGTCGTTGATTGTATCTGTCCATTCACAAGCAAAATTATCGACTAAGCCAGCAATATCAGCTTCAAGTTGGTCGTTGATACCAAGCTTGTTGTCTACAATCACTTCACGTAGGTAATCAACACCACCTTCTAGGTTGTCCATCCATACCGAAGTACGTTGCAGTGGCGCAGCCGTACGGATGTAAAACATCATGAAGCGGTCGATGTACTTGATCAGCGTTTCTTGGTCTAGGTCGCTTGCCAGTAAGTCTGCGTGACGAGGTTTCATACCACCGTTACCACATACGTACATGTTCCAACCTGCGTCAGTCGCGATAATACCTAAATCTTTACCTTGAGCTTCAGCACACTCACGAGTACAGCCAGATACCCCAAACTTCATCTTATGAGGAGTACGGATGCCTTTGTAGCGGTTCTCGATCATCACACCAAGGCCAACAGAATCTTGAACGCCGTAACGACACCAAGTTGAACCGACACATGTTTTCGCCATACGAAGTGCTTTTGCGTAAGCTTGTCCAGTTTCGTAACCCGCAGCGATTAACTTCTTCCAGATTGCTGGTAAGTCATCTTTTTGAGCTCCGAATAGACCGATACGTTGTGCTCCCGTGATCTTTGTGTACAGGTTGTATTCAGCAGCAACATCAGCAAGAACACTTAGTGCTTGAGGTGTTACTTCACCACCCGCCATACGAGGGATAACAGAGTAAGTACCATCTTTTTGCATGTTACCTAGGAAGTTATCGTTAGTATCGTGCAGCTTCACTAGCTCAGGCTTAAGGATGTGTTCACCCCAGCAAGAAGCAAGAATAGAACCCGCTAAAGGCTTACACACTTCACAACCGTAACCTTTACCGTACTTCTCTAGAAGCTCATTAAACGT
Source organism: Vibrio sp. 5S239 (assembly GCF_041439575.1). Lineage (NCBI taxonomy): Bacteria > Pseudomonadati > Pseudomonadota > Gammaproteobacteria > Vibrionales > Vibrionaceae > Vibrio > Vibrio sp. 5S239. Next base: position 3,689 of record NZ_JBGOOM010000040.1, read on the forward strand.
TTTGATTTCTTCGATACGAATTAGGTGGAAAAGCTCTTGGCGAGAGTAAGCAAAGTGCTCACACACGTCGTTCTTTACTTCTACACCAGCCTTAGCAAGTTCAGCGTTGAGTACTGAAGTCACCAGTGGGATACAACCACCACACCCCGTACCTGCGCCTGTTACTGCTTTGATATCACCAATGGTGTGGTGGCCTTCAGCAACCGCTTGAGCGATCTTGCCTTTCGTTACATCGAAACAAGAACATATAACGGCAGTTTCTGGTAAAGAATCCGCGCCAAGTGTTGGTTTTTCAGCACCCGCGTGAGCAGGAAGAATCAATGCATCTGGGTGTTCTGGTAGGTCGATTTCGTTCAGCATTAGCTGTAGAAGATCGCCGTAGTCAGACGTATCACCAACCATTACTGCACCAAGAAGCTTCTTGTTGTCTTCAGAAACAATTAGGCGTTTGTAAACTTCTGATTCTTCATTTTGGTAAACGTAGCTCTTACAACCAGGGGTACGGCCATTTGCGTCACCGATAGAACCTACTTTCACGCCAAGAAGCTTCAGCTTCGCTGACATGTCAGCACCTTCAAATGTACTTTCGTTACCAACAACGTGGTCAACCGCTACCGTTGCCATTTTGTAACCAGGAGCGACTAGGCCGTAGAACGTTTGGTTCCAAGATGCACACTCACCGATAGCGTAGATGTCTTTATCAGTCGTTTGACAGTGATCGTTAATCTCGATACCGCCACGAGGCGCAATACCTAGACCCATTTGACGAGCAAGTTTGTCTTGTGGGCGAATACCAGCAGAGAATACGATGAAATCAGTTTCTAGCTCGGTACCGTCTGCAAAACGCATTACGTTACGAGCTTCAATGCCTTCAGGAGCGATCTCAAGCGTGTTCTTACTTGTATGTACGTTTACGCCCATACGTTCGATTTTTTGACGAAGTTGGTTACCACCCGCTTGGTCAAGTTGCTCAGCCATTAGCTTAGGAGCAAACTCAACAACGTGTGTTGTCACGCCAAGCGCTTTCAGTGCGCCCGCCGCTTCAAGGCCAAGCAAACCACCACCAACAACAACACCCGACTTAGAGTTCTTAGCCGTTGCTTCAATCGCTTTCAAGTCTTCAATAGTGCGATATACGAAACAGTCTTTGCCTTCGTTACCTTTGATCGGAGGAACGAATGGGAATGAACCGGTAGCAAGGATGAGTTTGTCGTATTGAATTTCACGACCAGTGCTTGAGTAAACGGTTTTCTTTTCACGGTTAACGTTGATAGCACGTTCGCCGATCAGCATAGTGATGCCGTGTTTCTCGTAAAAGCCTTCTTTAACTAAAGAAAGTTCATCTGCAGTATGGTGTGAAAAATAAGAAGAAAGGTGTACGCGATCATAGGCTACACGAGGCTCTTCACAGAACACCGTGATGTCCATGTTAGTCACATCTGTCTTCTCGACTAAATCTTCGATATAGCGATGACCAACCATCCCATTACCGATTACGACTAGCTTCATCTTGCTCATAAGAATTCCTGAAGGTTATATATTTCTTAACTGAGCGAATAATGAATTATGAAAGAAAATGAAAATATGATGTAAATCAATTACGAAATCGAACTACCCAAAAGGGGTAGAACAAAAGAGGTAGGAGAGCCTAATCTTGCATTATTCATAGCGAATAACCATAAGTATGACAAGGTTTAAGGGCGGTATATCGTCACTTTGATGCACGACAGGGTGCGTTGTAATATTTCATAATAGATTAGTAACAACAAAAATAAATAACAATCATTTTCATTTATAACGATAAGATATGTAATAGCGGATGAAAGCGTTACAGAATCATGAGTAACTGTATATAAATGTGAAGAACTTATCGACTTAGTAGACAAGCGTAGGACGATGGTAGAAAACGAAAATATATCAGATAGCAGATAGCAGATAGCAGATAGCAAAAAGGCCAGCATTTTAGCTGACCTTTCAGTTTGAATAATGGAGGCGCCTCCCGGAGTCGAACCGAGGTCCACGGATTTGCAATCCGCTGCATAGCCACTCTGCCAAGGCGCCTTCAAGCCGTGTTTTAAGAGAACGACTCTGTTGATTCCTACCCAACAAGGTAACAATCAAATAGATGGTGCCCCGGGCCGGACTTGAACCGGCACAACGCGAACGTCGAGGGATTTTAAATCCCTTGTGTCTACCAATTCCACCACCAGGGCACGCAATTCTTTATTGCGATAATCGGCACCATAGTCTAAACAGACTTACATCCAATTTTCGTAAAATTACTTTCTCTAGGGTTATTTCCCGAGAACGAGATGCACTTTAACTGATTAAAGTAATGAGTCAATAATAAATTTATTTATTTTATTCAACCGGTTATAAAACAATCTAACCAACGATCTTTCAACCTCACATAGAGCAAGGATAATGCAAAAGGCATCAATACGTATATGGCTTACAAACGTTGTTCATAAAGCAACCAGTTAGCATTGGTTTTCAAGAAAAACATTAACTGTCTTAAACAACCCCCATAATAAATTAAAGCCCTTCACCTAGCACTCATTCATACCAAGCATTAGAACCCATTACTGATAAATTTATAACTAGCATAATCGTAATCTTACAAAATCATTGACATTTTTTATTTTCATTTGAAGCTCAATTCATTATCGAAAATATCAGTAATAAATGGTACGTTACATACGTTGCAGTAATTTAATGGACAAATATCACATATAGGGAAGTGGTTTACTTTGGCGACACAACATAAGACCAACAAGGTATATCACCAATGTCTATCAAGAACCTTTCTATAGCGAAAAAAATATCGCTATCATTTTTACTTATTGCCATTGTCAACATTGCGTTTGGCGTGTTTTTATCTACAGAGCTCAAAAGTATTAAAACTGAACTATTAAATTATACGGATGATACTCTGCCTGCAATGGAAAGAGTAGACGCTATTCGAGATCACATGTCTCTCTGGCGCCGTACTCAATTTGCGACTTATACCTATGAAGACGCTGACAAAATCAGAAATAAAATCGCCAGTAACATTCGCGAACGCGAGAAAATCAGTCAAGACCTACACGCTTACGGTGAGACAATTTGGCCAGGTGAAGAGCAACAAACTTACCAGCGTCTTATGCGTCAGTGGAAACAGTATTTAGTCACTATGGACAAGTACAACGAAGCGATGATGGCCAACGACAAAAGCACGGCCCAGCCAATCTTGGCAAATTCATTGTCTTCGTTTCAAGCGGTTGACTCTGAGCTAGGCGAACTGATTCGACTGCTTAAAAATGCCATGGATAGCAATAAAACTCGTATCCTTTCTTCAGTAAACGGATTAAGCAATTCATCGATCGCGAGCAATATAATTATTCTATTGATTATGGTTGGCATGACGTATGCGCTAACACTGTTGATTTGCGGCCCACTCAAACTTGTTGTTGAGCAAGCAAACGCGATCGCAACCGGTGACTTATCAAGCGATATTGACCGTAAAGCGATAGGCAATGATGAACTTGGTGAGCTAGCTGATGCAACCACGAAGATGCAAGACGATTTACGCCAAGTAATCGACAACGTTATTTCAGCTGTGACTCAGTTAAGCAGCGCAGTAGAAGAAATGAACCAAATCTCTGATATTTCGGCATCAGGTATGAAAGACCAACAGATGCAAATCACGCACGTTGCAACCGCAATGACAGAAATGAAAGCAGCGGTAGCCGACGTAGCACGTAACACTGAAGATTCAGCGAACCATGCTAACGAAGCAAACCGTCGTACACAGCACGGCGTTCGTGAAACTCAAAGCATGGTTGACTCGATTCAAGAAGTTTCAAACGTTATTGGTGCTGCTGGGGATACTGTGGCTGAACTAGAACAGCAATCGAACAAAATTAACGTTATCGTAGATGTTATTCGCGACATTGCCGATCAAACTAACCTACTTGCGCTTAACGCTGCAATTGAGGCTGCACGCGCTGGTGAATCTGGTCGTGGCTTTGCAGTGGTTGCAGACGAGGTTCGAACACTTGCTGGTCGTACACAAGATTCAACCAGTGAAATCACTGCGATCATTGAACAGCTCCAATCGCTTGCGAAAGACGCAAAATCTGCCACAGAACTTTCTAGAAGCAGCATTTCAGAATGTGCAGAACAAGGAGTCCAATCGAAACAACTGATGAGCGACATTGAGCACTCTATTTCTGATATCTCAGACATGGGTAGCCAAATCGCGACCGCTTGTAACCAACAAGACTCGGTTGCAGAAGAGCTTAACCGAAGCATTGAAAATATACATTTGGCCTCTCAAGAAGTATCACAAGGTTCAGATCAAACCGCTCAAGCTTGCCGCGAACTGAGCCAGCTGTCTATTTCTCTTAAAGATGTGATGGGGCGCTTCAAACTAAGTTAATCCGACTCTAAGTTAATCTAGCACTAGGTTAAATCACCGCTCCTCAAAAACGCTCCAAATAACCACTTGGAGCGTTTTACTTCGTCAGGTATTCTCCCAAAAGAATCAATAACATAACCAATAAAAATGCGTACGGAGACTTTATGCACTTAAATAAAACCTTACTAGCACTTACCATCGCCGCGGTAACTTTTGCGCCAGCGATGCAAGCAACAGCAGCCCCTCTTCAGATCACCAATGCCGCAGTAAAAGCAGAGCAAGTTCAAGGTGCTAACGCTTGGTTAGAAGTAAACTTGAGTCAGTTCCAAGAAAATATTGAACAGTTTAAATCACACATGGATGGCAAAACAAAAGTATGCGCAGTGATGAAAGCCGACGCCTACGGCAATGGCATCGCCGGTCTCATGCCGACCATCATAGAACAGAACATCCCATGTGTTGCGGTCGCAAGTAATGCAGAAGCGAAAGCCGTTCGTGATAGTGGCTTTAAAGGTCAACTTATGCGTGTACGCTCTGCTGACATTGGTGAAATTGAAGCGGCAATCGACCTCAATGTCGAAGAGCTTATTGGCAGTACTGAGCAAGCGAAAGCATTGTCTAAGTTAGCAGAAAAAACCGATAAAGAAGTTAAGATTCACCTTGCTCTAAACGACGGTGGTATGGGGCGAAATGGCGTGGATATGACAACCGAAGAAGGTCAACAAGAAGCGCTAGAGATCGCTCAACAAAATGGCGTTAACATTGTCGGTATTATGACTCACTTCCCAAACTACAATGCGGACGATGTTCGTCAAAAGTTAGCTTCATTTAAAAACAGCTCAGCATGGCTTATTAAAGAAGCGGATCTAAAGCGTGAAGACATTTTATTGCACGTTGCAAACTCTTATACCGCGCTTAATGTTCCAGAAGCACAACTTGATATGGTTCGTCCAGGTGGCGTTTTATATGGTGATTTACCGACCAACCCAGAATATCCATCAATCGTGTCTTTCAAAACACGCATCGCATCACTTCACCACCTACCAAAGAATAGTACTGTCGGCTACGACAGCAGTTACAAGACAAGTAAAGAGAGCTTAATGGCGAATATTCCTGTTGGCTACTCTGACGGTTACCCGAGAAAAATGGGCAATACAGCAGAAGTACTCATCAATGGTCAACGTGCTAAAGTTACGGGTGTGGCTTCAATGAACACTACCATGGTTGATGTCTCCGATATCAAAGATGTCGCTCCGGGCTCCGAAGTTGTGCTATTCGGTTCTCAGCAAGGCAAGACCATTTCCGCTGCGGAAATTGAAAATAACTCACAAGTGATCTTCCCTGAGCTATACACTATTTGGGGCACTGCAAACCCTCGTGTATATGTAAAGTAAACTAATTCGGTCTTCCTAACTGAATTATAAAGCGAGCCTCGTGCTCGCTTTCTTATTTAATGGTTTGGCCATGTTATTGATTAAATTCGGCTTTCAAGATTTTATCTTTGCTAACGCTTATGTGTTTTTATCTGCTATATAACGTTTGAAAGCCTATCCAATTGATGTTAAACATGCAGTTCACAAAATAACAACAAGATCCTTCCATGGCTCTGCCCTTTTGCCTGCTGGCTAGGAACCTCTATGACAGAAAATACTCAACACCTTCAACGCTCCTCAACTGAATTACACGAATTTACACGAATCGATGTCTGGAACGGCTTCACCCAACTTTTGCCTCTCTCTATGTTTGTGATCGTTTTTGGCCTCGCATTCGGTGTTGCAGCAGCACAAACAGGGCTGGATGAGTTTCCAACTATGTTAATGAGCACTCTCGTTTTTGCAGGTGCTTCACAGTTTGCTACGTTGGATATGTGGGGAGCAGAAGTGCCCCTTATTCCAGTTCTTATTACCGTGTTTGCGATCAATGCTCGCCACCTTTTGATGGGGGCCACGCTATATCCTTGGTTACGTCAACTCCCACCGGCAAAACGATATGGTGTGATGTTGGTAGCTTCGGACGCAAATTGGGCAATGGCACTCAATGCATTTGGGAGGAAAGAGCCGGGGTTTGGTCTGCTCGTTGGTGGTGGTTTAGCACTTTGGTCATTTTGGATTATTGGTACTTGGGTTGGAATTTACTTTGGTAGCGCAATCCAAGATCCTGTGAGTCTTGGGCTCGATATGGTTATGGGCTGTTTTTTACTTTCCATGGTGGTTGTCGGGCCTAAAAGCTTAAGAATTTTTGCTATTTGGACGACAGCAGCAGCGTCTTCAATGCTGGCGTATTGGTATTTACCAGAAAATAGCCATGTTGTAGTTGGTGCTATCTCTGGCGGAGTTTTGGGTGCTTGTTGGAAGGAGAAAAAAGCATGAATATCGAGACGAGCGTAGGTGGAACACTACTGATAATCATCGCAATGGCATTAGTCACGCTTATCACCCGCTGGGGTGGTGTGTATGTCATGTCGTTTGTTCCAATTAGCGAACGTATTCAACGGTTCATTAGTGCGATGTCAGGTTCTGTATTAGTTGCCCTTCTAGCACCTCTTGCAGTAGAAGGTGACAATGGCGCTAGAGCGGCACTCTTTTCGACAGCTGTCGTCATGTTCATCGTCAAAAAGCCTCTACCAGCAATCGCAGCAGGCATCATTGCTGCGGCGGCAATGCGATCTTTTTAGCTGTTGTCACTACTACGGAACTCCCTCAAATAACGAAGCCACAGCTAAGCCTTGGTAACATCTTTCGATACTATCAAGGCTGACCCAATACCTAAAACACCTGAAAGTGACTGGTATAAATCAAGTGATAAACCATTGAAGAGAAGTAAATTTATTAATTTTCAGATACAAAAAAACCAGCTTTCGCTGGTTTTTAGTTAATGCTTTTAGCATCAAGATATCGTAATTACCATATCTGAATAATTTGGAGCGATACATCGGGTTCGAACCGATGACCTCAACCTTGGCAAGGTTG
>NZ_JBGOOM010000041.1:0-8717 GCF_041439575.1 Vibrio sp. 5S239
CACTAAACGCAACGCATAGCAAAAATGCCACGCGTTGCGAATCACTCTTAAACAGATTGTTATATTCTGGTTTACTCCATGATGATTAGGTTTATATAGCTTTTTTCGACACCTCGTCTTTCACACCAAATATCTAAACGCTCTCGTGTTGATGAGATGAAGTCATGCCCATCACTATCTGTAACCATATGTAGTCGTGATGAAATTGGACGAACGTAACCTCCAACTTGCTTGAATAATAAGGTATTCATAAGTCGTTTAAAAAGCTCATCGAAGGAAACTGAATGACTTGAAGCAATCTCATCTATACTAACCAAATCAATATACCCTCCAGTAGCTAACATGGAATAAATAACGCTAGTTATGTCTTTGCTAATTTCAACTGGCTGCCATTCTTGCATGCTTTCTCTAGAGTTGAGCGGAGATTCTTTTAGTCTTATGGGTGAATAATACCAACCAGCGCTGGTTTCCGTTTCAAGTGGTTTAGCAAACAACAGAGGAACTGCAGTTTCTGTATCTGAGTCTTCTCCCCAAGGCATCGCCACATCAAAATAGATAGATATCTTTGACCAAATAACCTCCAGAATTATACGCACAGCATTTCCTTTCGTTGAAAGCAAAGCTGCCCATTCACGATCTCCGTTAATACCGATAAAAGGAACACCATTACCTTTAACAATGCAAAAACCGTTGGTTGTTACCAGAGATGGTAAGCTTGGAATACCAAGTCCCTCGCCAGAATCCTCTCCTTTTTCAGATAGGATATCTAGGAAAGCATTACGCATTCCAGCCTCTGTTGTATAACCACCATAACCATGGATAATGCTAAGCGGAGCTAATGTTTCTTGAACTAAAGCGTAAAAAAGTATCCCATCAGCTTTTGATAAACTATGAATTTGACTATATTTGTGTGGTGCTTCCTTACCCGTTATTTGCGAGAAATGCTTACGCGCAACATCAATATTCGGTTCAAATGTTGGATCTACATCAAATTTTGATTCAAAGTACTCGGAGTACTTTTTCCTGATGACTCTTAGGTGATCAAACGCATCGATGTAATCAGCTTTATTTAGCGTTTTCTTCACTTCAAAAATACAAAGCACTTGGTCTATTGGGTAAATATATTCTTGTGTTCGACCGTATTGCTTTCCCTCTCCACAGACCAACATCCCATCGATTTGTTGAGGTAACATTTCTTCACCAACAGAGATGAAGCCAGATACAACCTTTAAATCCAAACCTTTCGGAATAACAAAATCTTGGTCTATACCCTGTTTTGTTACCTCTTCGTATGCGCTTCCTAATGTAGGCATGTGAGGCATATCGATTTCGGCTAGCGCCTGTGTTTCAATTTGTATGAACTGCTCTAGCAGTTCCGATGCTTTATCTATCATTCTTTCTCTTAACTTATTTTGAAGAATATAACGCCCTGCTAAGGGGTGAGCAACGCAATACAAAAGCCGCCGCAAACCGCCTTAATCACTAAATTCAACGCATAGTAAAAATGCCACGCGTTGCGAATCCCTCTTGAGCAGTTTGTTAGTTTGCAAACCCAAAGCGTTGATTTTAGGTTATTTTAAACTTTGAAAACAACAAACTTTATGTGCTTTGATGCATTTAAGTCAGGCGTAGTCTCAAAGCGACTACTCAATGAAGCCACGTGGAACAAACAACGACGCAGAAAACGAACTAACAACACCAAAAAGCGCTTTTGGAAAACCAATCTCACAATGCGGACTTTCAACAAAGTCACTGAAACCACGTGGAACTTACCACACCAGAGAAAACGTCATTTCAGCGTGTAAATCGGCTTTTATACCAACAAACTCAACGAGCAGAGTTTCAGCAAAAAAGTTCAACTCAGTTAACCCAAAAGTCGCCGCACCAAAGAATAAATCAACCGTTGAAACGATGCCAATTTTGAATTTTCACCACGCTAGTTAACACTGAAATTGAACGCCGATACGACAATTTCAACTTTGAGCTTTTACCACTAGATCTTGCGATATAGCTGCGTTTTTCCTCTTGCAAACTAACGCCAAGCTAAGTGGCTAACAAACCTACCACTTCACTCAATTAAAACACCTTAAACACAAAATTAAACCAAGCTAAAAATGCCAAACGTTTGTTAGTCCGTCTTAAGCGCTTTGTTAGTTTGCCACCACGATGAAACCAGAGGTTTAGCGCCAAGGTGCTGAATTAGCTATGAAACTACTGGCTTTGAACACAAAAGTAAAACGGGCGGCTCAGAAGTTAAACCCAACCAACAAAACGCACTTGGCTAAGAAGCGACAGACGACAAACAACCACGGTTTGAAGCGATTTAACTGGCAAAGGATTCGTTCGACTAACTTGACAACCAAGTGTAATCAAGCCATTTGTTAGCGAATGAGCCGCCAAGACAAAGAAAACACATCAAAGAACTAGCAACAATGTTAGAACCAGTAAGTGACTCACTCACCACAAACACTTCCAACATAGCGCCACCGGAAAGTTAGTGAGATTGGAAAACGAACAGGTGAATAGCTAGAACGTAGAACAAGGCTCTTAAACCACAAACGCTTTTCGGCTCCTTTGCAAACTAACGCCCTGCTTAGGAGTTTATGAACTTTCCTAACTTTAGATTTCTTCTTCTGGCTGTTGTGTTTTGAATAGTTTTCATCGACAACTCTCCATGCAGCAGAATATGTTTCATCGACATGTATTACCCCAATTTTCTTTAGCCTTGAAATGGTGCTCTTGGCTTCTCTTTGTTTTTTCTCAGCAGACTTTCCAGCAGGAAAGTTTGAAAACGTTTTGCATTGTGAAGAGGTAGTGTGTACTTCATTTAAAACAAAAGGAGAGTAAGGGTAAATGACCTCATTCAATAGAAACGTGTGAACTGTGCAAACTACGATATTGTCTGGCAAGTATCCTAATTGTCTGATAATCGCCTGAGAAATGTTCTGCGTGGCATTGTTGGTATAAGTAATCGCAAAGATTTTCTTATGCGATGTTGAGTCGTAGTGCGCAATGATCTTCTCAGCCAGACTATGAGTCTTACCTGCGCCAGCTCCAGCTATCTGAATCTCAATCATTTCATGAAATCCAAGGCTTCTTGAATGTGTTTGGGTAACGAGATCGGATCTTTGTTCTCTTCATCTAAGATGGAGTCAGCTATCCTGAGCATCCTTTCAGCTTTGCTTTTCTTCAGGTACTCAGCCATATCACCAGAGGTTTTGCACTTCTTCTTGAAAAGTGCGTTCAGGCGGCCAAGGTTTCCATCAGCCTCCGAAAGATCATCTTCGAGCGTATATTTGGTAGTGGTTCTTACTCGAATATTGTCGTTATCAGTATCGTACTTTTGATGCTGATCTTTGGTTGAGTCATTGTCATCATAATCTCGAATTATGCTTAACTTCTTCTTAGTATTGCCTTTGTTGACTTGTAGCCAAACGTCCATGAAAGTTGTAAAGCCCGTTTGCTCAATAGATATAACTTCAAGACTGCTAACATTTTCGTTATTGCGATAGAGGATAGCGTTAATCAGCATCTCTTCCGTAGTGCCTTCAACGAGAACAGTCTTATTGCTCAGCAGTAATTTTAGAATGTCGAAGTTTGGTCGCTTACGAAGGTAGTTAGTAAGATGTTTCTTACTATCAATTAGGTGGATCGCATTATTTCCAGATAGGACGATCACGTTGGTTAGCTCAAGTTTATTGATGACCAGTGGACTATGGGAGCTAATTAGCGTTTGTAGAGACGAGCCGCCTTTTTGTGTACTTTTGTATATAAAGTCAGTTGCGAAGCGGAGGTTGTTGACGCTGAGGTGTGCTTCAGGTTCTTCGATACAGCATAGGTTGAGTGCATTCTTGTTGCCGCTAAAGAACTCAAATAATAGGTAGATGTACACGAGGTTACGATATCCAAGACCACGCTGATACAGATAGCTTTCACCCGACTTCAGAGTAATGTTGGATAGGATGCTTTTTAAATTAGGCAGGTTCGGGATACATTCAAGCTTATCAACAACCTCGTCGAAGAAGTTCTCGAAGTCTGGATCAGGTGTAACGATTTTTGTGAATGTCTCGGTGTTTTCGATTGCATCGAAAAAAGAAGTGTATGCGCTGTTAATCTTGGCTTTGTCGGAATCTTCGAGAGCTGAAATCAACATCTTGGTCAGGATGTCGTTTGATTTCTGAGTGTTACTTTCGGCAAAGTCATCACGCTCAGCGTTGATCGAGTTGATGCCTATAAGTCTTAAATCAGAATAGCTAACTCTTAACCCATTGTTGCTTTGTGTTATGTCGTAATCGTACAGCTCAATTGGCAGGTTGAACCAGCGTGTATCTTTTATGTCCCCGATACCGTCAAGTAGCTCCTTGGCAGCCTTAACAAATTGCTCTGTATCTTTGGGCTTGAAGTCGTAACGAATCTTGTAGCTATCGTCGGCTTCTTCTCCGATTATCCACTTGCCAATAACGCCTTCTTCAATAATGTTCTTTGGCTCAGTAAACTCGACCTCAACTCGAACCTTAGGAATCAGAAGCTTGATCTCATCTTCGTCGTTACCGTTGATGATCGCTTGGTAAAACTCTTTAATTGCTTCGCGGTTGATATCCGATACCGAGAGCCGTTTCTTATTGAAGCTAATGTCATTGTTGTTAAGTGGCAAGGCAAGAGCATCGAATAGGTTAGCTTTACCTGCTTCGTTTTCACCAATAATTACGCTTAGTGGTGAAAATTTGATCTCGAAGTTTTTGAAGGCTCGATAGTTTTCAATTTCGACTGTACGAATGTACATTTATCTTCCATGTAGTAATTGTTTGTTATCATTTTCATAAAGTTAACATCAAACAATGTAGGCTGAAACAAACTTAGACGAAAAAATAGCCCTTCATCAAAGCCATTGTGCTATATGGACTTAACCCCAAGGCTTGAACTGAAGCCGCCATGCGTTGGGAACCTGTCTTAACGCTTTCTTATAATGCAAGTTTCACCATATCTGATTTATCACCATTAAACCCAATATCAACCTTGCCACTATGGATACCACTGTCAGACATAGATATATAAAGGTTCATTTTTTGTAAACTAAGTCCTTGCTCTAATGAAAGCCACTTGCCGATTACCTCTGACTTAGCTGCTATTGGTTGTTTTCGTACATTGCTAGTCATTATATCATTCAGTCCCGCAGCACTAAGGTCAACTAGACTAACCAATTCACGATGCCACTTAACATCTACAGCACCTTGAGTACAGAAATTAATAAAATCGTATCCACTAGACATATAGAGTGGTAACACCCTATCTAACAACTTTAGAAAGTCCTTTCGGATTTTTTCATTTCCTGAGGGATAGAAATCATCCTCATTGTCTGACATCCAAAAAATCGGCTTATCGCTTGGTAACACCGATGCCGTCAAAAAAGAAAATATGTGGGCAATACGCAGCGCTGTTTCAATACTTTGTTTAGGTAAATGAAGAAAACCACCATCCTCTAGCGATTGCTTCAAGTAGTTTTTGCTTCCCCTTTGGTCTTCTGAAAATAGCGTGTTTATCTTTTTATCTACTACTACATTCACAAGCAAACCTGGCAACAGATTATTAGAGTGACGCAAGGCGTCCTGAGCTACTGCAAGCATTTTAGGGTTATGACCCATTTTTTTGAACGATAACTCACCACGGTTTAAACCTCGTACCATGCGTGACTTTTCTACTGCTGCATAGTAGTTCCCTACAAAGTCCAAGGGAGTGAAGAGAAAACTATAAATATGATATTTACCATTAGTCTTTCCTGAGTAATCCGAATACACAGCAAATGATTTGAATGGCGCAGTGTCAAAAACTTTGTCGTACTGCTGAATACAACCATCTAAAACAATGCCTAGTGCGTTCCCCTCTGCTATTGGCAGACTCGGGATATTCTTATACATACTCGATACTCCAATTGCCTCATAATGCTAATTATGACGGTCAATAGCCGTCTTTCACTCACTTGTTCACAAATCAATACCTTATCACCAATTCAAAGGAATTAGTCGGCTAAGATGGGCATAATTTCTAAGTGAGCGAAATTCGCATAACTTTTTGTAGTGCAAATTTACGTTAACTAGATATGAATGAGTAAAAGCACTAACGCATAAAGGGGCAAAGAAGATTTACGAAACCACTTGTTTCGCATTTTTGCAAAACCCTCTTGCAAAATTTAGGTATTAAAATTTGTCCAACAGGCTGTTGGACAAACCCTTCTTAGGGCAGTCACTTAAATTAGGCAAATGCTGATAATTTTTGGGAATGGAAAGTCACTTTGTGAAATGCCTAATTTTGTAGGTGCAGCTCAGATCACGCAGAGAAATTTCGGGGCAGATAATTTTCACTTTATTGGCTGTTTTTTCAATTTGGAATATATCCTATGATTTGTCGAGTGGTTATTGTTTTTCAGTCTAAAGCTAAATTACAATGCTATTTTTATGTATTAATATTCTAATGATGAAAACAAAATTATCCCTAATCTTCTTACCTTTTTGCTTAGTTGGCTGTGTAAATATGCAAGAGTTAGACTCGGTTAACAAAGGTAAGTATTTAGTGCTTGAGAGAGACCTAACAAGAATTAGGACTGGCGGCGCTTTGGGTATTAAAGGCTTATTGCCAACATCTTGGGTTGAGGGTGTCTCCTCTGGTGTATATGTTACAGAAGGGCAAGATTCTCAAGGTATTTTTTATCGGAGTGTAAATTGCTGTATCGGTTTAGAAAATAAGAGAAAAATGGTCGCAGACATGCATGGATGGGACTGCGGCATTAGGGTACCCTACAATAAAAATGAAGTCGTTAGATCCTACTACCATGATGACGGCGACATTTTGGGGATGCCTTATGAGGCATGGTACGCGGAATTTACATATGACCAATTTGAATCAACTTTGAAAAAACAATAAGAAATAGAGTCAAAGGGGGGCAATTTTCTCTCAAATTTGCACAAAGATGTTAGTTGATTCCCTTTCTTTAGTTGTTAACTTTTTCCAAATGAGTCTCTTTGAAATGGTTGAACGTATTATACACTCAACGACCTACTTGAAAGATGACTCCAAGAAAAGTGTTGTTCGTAACGACAAAAATTCAGATAGAGGTAAAATGCACATCCCTAAAAGTTTTAGAGCACTTAACCTAACTGACTTTGGGGCACTTTCGAGCTAGAAAGTGCCATGGGTTAAAACTCAACCTCAGAAGCTTGTCAGTGGCTTTGCTAATTTAGCATTTCACGGATTATCTTGGGTATCGCTAAATTTTTAACCCAGCAACGAAGACTAAACATTATCTGCAAAACTGTTACAGCCCTTTTATTTTATTCTTAGCTAAGTTTTCTTGTTGCTTAAGAAACATGAAGAAGTTTGTCTCACTAACAAATGGGTTCCCATTTGCACCTAGCTTCTCCCTATTCTCAAATAGGTAATTTTTATGTGGATGGTTCGAAAGGTTAACGCTCACAACAGGCGACTGGAGTGAAATCTTTCTAATTTTCTCCATACTACTCAAGAACTGGTCAATCATTTTTGGATCGTTGCCACTTACGCTATGGCCACCAACGATAAATGCACGATGTTCAGCGCCTTTATCTTCGACTGTAAAGCTTAGGGAAAAGTCGCCTTCTGTGTGACCCGGCGTGAGATAGAACTTAAACTCATGACCACCAATAACCATAGAGCTATCGCTTTCTATCTCTATGTCTAGGTTTGGGGGAAGGAACTTGCTCTCACCTTTGCTTTTGTTTGATTGCTGTATAGATAGCTCATGAGCGCTTTTGGTCATCACAACTTTAGAACCATACATCTTTTGAAGTAACTGAGCGCCCCCAACATGGTCAGAATGCCCATGCGTTACCAATATGTGCGTTATTGGCTTATCTTCTAACCCTAGCCTCTCAAGGTTGATAGGAACCCACTTAGAATAAGGGGAATCAAGTGTATCAATTATCACTAGTCCATCATCTGTATCAATTGCATATGATGATACCCATTTGTCCCCAACATAATAAACATTATCAAACATCTGAAACGGTTCTACATAACCGTTCTTATCATTCATCGTTGGAACGTCTTTGCTTGAGGAAGCAAAGACCGATGCACTGAAGAGAACACCTAATATAATTTTTTTCACGAAATCACCTGCAAACACTTATTGCTTAGTTTGAGTCCTGACTTACCAATACACTTCCTTGAGCGCTGAGTAAGTCCAAAAGGAAGCTACGATTTTGAAAGCAATTTATTGCATAATCAAGACAAAAGATATTCTATTTACTTTGTGAACTACCGATAGAACTACAGCGTTCGGATGGGGAAATAAATCTTTTTTGAAATGAGAGTTCTTGAATTGACTCTGTTGACTAAATTACTCTTATCAAATTTTGGGGCACTTTAGTGTTAGCAATGGCGATCATTACTTTAAAAGTACAGCTATTAGCAGACCTCCAAGTTGGTGAATGTTCCAAAAGCTACCCCACTTACCCCACCTAATTGCGTTTCAAGTGGAGTAAGTGGGGTAGAAATCGCAACTTACAGAAATGAAGTGTGGGGAATGACGGTAGGAAAACAGTATTGATTTGAACCATTAAGCATTTTCTTACCTAGCTTTTCTTCTTTGTGTAACTGGTTTAATGCTTTACCAACCACGTTACCTTTAGACGCATCAACTTTGAATAAGTCACAGATTTGCTTAGTCGTGAGCCATTCCCTAGCCT
>NZ_JBGOOM010000042.1:0-5919 GCF_041439575.1 Vibrio sp. 5S239
ATGTGGGATAAAGGTAGCGCCAAAAATTAACTATTGACGCCATAGTCTCTTGTTAGGCTAATTTATATTGCGCACCCACTTATTCTTGTCTTCTTGTGAACGTGCAATCTTTTGGGAACTAGAAAGTTCATGAACAGCTTTAGTAAATTCAGCCTCTGACAAACCAAGCTTGTTTTGAAGATCCAGATCTAGAGCGGTTGGATACTTTAAAGCTGCATAGATTTTAGCTGAAGGCGAACTCGTCATTGCTTTAGTGATTACAGTTTGCTGATAATTCCGATGAGTGCCCTTTTGATTATCTGTCCATTGAGCTCTTGCATGCTTACCTTCACCTTTAGGTAGATCCTTCCGAGCAATTAATTGCCCTTCAAACTTAAAGTCCGCGGATATTTTTACAATAAGAAGCTTATTAAAGTTTCCGGCTCGTTTCACCTTAACTTCATCTTTCCTCTTTTCGGGGGAAATTGTTTTAATTTCGATAAAATCGTTGCCTAACTTTCCATCTGAACCTTTTGTACATGGCTTATGCCGTCTGATCCCATGCTCAATTTCAGCATAAAGCTCACCTAGCTCTCCCCAGATCTGTAGATAGCGATTTGTATGCAAATAAAATGATTTAGCACTTTCAACCAACGTCATAAAAATTGCTACAAGTTCAGGGTTAGCTTCAAAAGCCTCACTATCAAGAGTGTTGCCCAAGGGCTCCCACTCTTCGGAAGAAAAGCCTAGTTCTTCCAAGGTAGTTTCATATGGATTGTATCCGCAAGCTGCCGCGTCAGCTATTTGCTCTGCACTATAACCTTGAGCATGCATATCATATAGATGTTCCCAATCACTCATTCTTAATCCTTATTTGATACAGTTCCGTGAAATTGCCTAACGCCCTGTTAAGGTGAAATAACAAACAAACCATAACCTTTAATATCAAACACTTAATAAGAAATTAAACTTCAAAATAGAATACATGTAGCACATATGTAGCTTTATAATTCTGTATTCTTACAACCAAAATCAAGCTCTTTCTAACACATGTCTGGGCATTCCTGAGTTACCCCTTTACCTAAATTAGCACTTCATGGATTACCAATGGTATTACAAAATATCTATTCTAGTGACCAAATTAACTATGCCACTATACTGGTGCAGATCAAAACGAGACTTGTGATTACAGGAGACATAGGGGGCTATATCTCCTGTTCAAACATTTATTTTCTTCGTTTTTTCAGGTTAGTAAAGTACTCATCAAGGTCTGCTACGTCTTTTTCCAATTCATCAATATCTGGAAATGCACCAGCAACTTCCTCTGCCATATCATGTCCGTGCATATATGTACTGCACTTGCTCATAGCAGTATTAATGGTTTCAACATCTAGATCAGTAATATCAGTTAGGTATCTGCAACTCTGGGTTTTTACTTCCCTATTGAAACGCTCAACAACACCACGAATCAACCATTCTTCGACAAGCCTTTCCCAAGTTTCTCGCATTTTCCCATAGATAAAGCCAGCTTGATGCTGATAGTCTTCTATGGATTCGTTGGCTGCTTTTCTAGCTCTGACTAACCTATCTTTGAGAAAACCTATTCTGCTTTGTGTTTTTAAAGCGTCCCAAGGTGGAGCATCGAGAGGAATGCCCGTAACACTCTTATTCCTAGTAACAGCTCTAATAGTTACATCGTCAGCAGTCTCTTGAATCATTTTCATGAAAGGTAAGTCATGAGTAAATACGATTACTTGTCTTGATTTTGCTTCCTCAACGATTCTTGTTGCGAATCTCAGCCTCCATATGTGATCAAGAGAATTTACAGGATCATCAAAGATGATTGCAGACTTTCTGCTATCGGTAGCTAACTCCGCGAAGAAGCTCGCTAAAGATATACACTTTTGCTCTCCTTCACTTGCAATATCGATAATGTTTGTATTGTTCCCTGAAAGCTGAATACTGAAGTTTTGGTTCCCTTTAGCACCTTTCGTGAGAGCATTAATTTTGAAGTGGTTAAAACCTAATTTTTCTAGCTCACTATTGAAAAACTCTTGCATCCGTCCTATCGAACCAGAGCTACATATCTCGTTATTTAACCTGGTGATAGCAGTTGTAGAAGTGGAGCGCTTAACCTTATCATAGGCGTCTCTTTGCTTAGCTTTCGCAATTTCAGCTTTAATTTGCTCTTTGACCGCTAAGATTTTCTCTTTGTCTTCAATCTCAAAGATTCTCTGCTGTTTAACCTTAATTGCAGCAGCTTTTGCTTCGTCATTCAGTACTGCTTTCTCTGCTTCCTCCAATTTAGTTATGTTGGAGTTTAACCGTGTAAGCGCTACTGAATTTATTTCCTCTTGTTTAAATACAGGGATGTCTTGTAACAAGCTATCAGATCTAGTTTTAAGTGTTAGAATCAGCGTATCAAACTGCGTACCTAACTCTGCATCCTTCTCTTTAATTTCATTGAGAATAGCGTCATATGGAATAGTAGAAAAACTTAAATCCTTAATTTTCTTAAGTTCTGTATTCCAATTTTTCAATGCAACATCTGCTTCTTTTTGCAACTCACTGCGAAGGTAAGTATCGAAAGAAGCTAACCGAGATGCAGTTGTATTATCAATTTCCTGTAGGCATGTTGGGCAGTGGTCACCTTCCTGTAAAGGAAATGTCTTCTTTTGTTCTGTATTTTCAATGAATAGTTTGGCCGCGTTCCACATCGTAAGCCATTGTTCGGAACCTATATTCGATACTGGTAGTTGAGAAAATGTTACAGTACTTAACTCAGCCGTAGCTAACTTGGTTTGTTCTTTTTTGCTGTATACAGCCTTATAGTGTTCCACCGACTTTAGATTTAGTGTATCAACTAGATTTTGTAAGAACTTTTGAAACGGCACAGCCCGAAGTCTTCTTTTTTGATATCGGTCTTTAAGTGTTTGAGGAGAATTATTAGTCAGTTCAATAACTTCTTTTCTCAATTCTTGTAATTCAGACAGTTCTTTTTGAGTAGCACACAATAAATCTACGTTCTCAGGTTTTAACTGTGAGCTTATGACTAATTTGCTTAGTGTTGTGCCTATATTCATTTGTGGAAGAACATCGATAGGTAGATAAGAGGTCTCTTCCTTTTTCGCCTTATCAGCGATGAAGCTACTCACTTTGAGCAACTCATCTAATAGCTTCAAAGCCGCTGGTTTGAAGTCCAAAGTATCAGTTTTAGACAGATAGTGAATTGATGATTGTGAGTCAAATACTCGAATAGATTTAAGACGAGGGTCTGGCTCCAATTGATTGTTCCATGTCACCAGTTCTGGTTTACCATTTGACTCTATTTGAATTTCTGCCGATGGTATTCCAATTTTGGCAGCGAAGACGTTATGTTTTAGAGCAGGAGCTTCCCCCCTTGTTAAGCAGGCATTCTTCAATATCTTGGCATAACTCGACTTCCCAGCTCCGTTGTTACCATAAATGACAGTTAACCCTTTCGGTGAAAACTCGATTTTTTTCTCCTCAGCAAGTGTTGATATGTTTAAAGCATTACCAACAGAAATAAGTTTGTTTTCTTCAGCTTCTGCATGATATCCAGTTGCTTTAGCTTGCTGAGTTAATATTTCGTAATCTGGACTTTTGTCTTCTAAACCAAACTCCATCTTTGCAAGTATGTAAGCAGTTTCGAGTTCTTGATGTGATAGCTCGCCTAAAACCAATGCTTGGTTTAGAGTGTACCTCCACCAATCAGGCTTTCCTTTACTGTTTATTAGGTCACAAATTTTTGTTGCAATTGGCATAGATACTTCCCTCGCTGATGTGAATATCCATGATATTGCATATTATTTATAAAAAACTGATTATAGCTCAAATAAATAAATCCAACTGAGAACGCCTTCGACACATATTGAACAATCAATAAATCCGATTTTTCACATCAAAGGCATGGTGAATACCTAAGATTAGATTTTATATAGGAGCTTGTGTTTGACTCCTCATAATCAAGTATTAGCTCTGACAAGTTTCGGGGCAGATCTGAGCTAGCTGGCACTTTTTGAGAAAAGTGCCACGAGTAAAACTTCAGGTCTATGAAGCCTCTGGACATAAACGTGCCAGTGACCTTCCTAATTTATCAGAACATCAATAGCTCAAGTATGGTGTTCTTCTTAGTTTTCTAACCAAATTCATCTTTCCACTGCAATTTCGAATTCACTGAAACTGCGATAAATCATAAATTGCTCATAAAACATGCAAAATACACTTGAGTTAATATGCAATAATGCCAGTATATCTGTGTGATAAATCGTCTCACAACTTACATTTACCCAAAAGGAGTAAACAGATGGGCAAGTATGTAATTAAGAAATCTACAAAGGACACCAATCAACCATACTACTTTGTACTTAAAGCTGACAACGGGCAGGTGATCGCGACCAGTGAAATGTATGCTTCAAAGCAAGGGGTTATAAATGGTATCGACTCTGTAAAAAATAACGCAAACTCAACAACTGTTGACGAGTCTTAAACTAAATCCAGTTTCTGGCTGATAGTTATCAACAAGGTCACCTATCAAGGTGGCTTTTTAGGCTCAGCCCTAAAACCTACCTAAGCAATAGTTATTCCACTTAATAACGCTCACCAACAACATTTCTAACAATTTCTTGGACAATCCTTTTTGCGGATTTCACTTCATACTTTTGATACCTCGAATAACATTCCGTACAAATATCTTCAAACTCATCCGTTCGACAGGTGAAACACTTGAGGCAGATTTGCTTATCTCGCAATGTATTCAAATCACTCAATGTTTTAATCTCAGCTCTACGTCCAAACGTTCGACCACTACGGGAACATTCCGGGCATTTAGGTAAAGAATGCTCATCTAGCCAAGCTCGTTTACAATGGTGGCAATAATGCCCACCTTGCCCATAATACTGTTCAATAATGTCGTTACCGTCTTCATCCTTCCTAAACAACCAGCAATTCAACTCGTTAATAAATTGGTGAAGTTGCGACTTTACTTTCGTTTCTTCTAACCTTCTTCTTGGGTGGTTAACCCATGACCTCTCCCCACTATTTAGAACATAATCTAGAACAACATCAATAAATGTCATCCCCTCTTCGAGTTTGAGTTCTCGATAAACCTCTAACAATTCGGTAAGGTCTATTTCAAGGATGGCGTCATCAGAATCGTTCACTGCAGAATCAAGGGGGAGCCGCCCGTCATAAGAAAAATGCAAGCCTATAGCATGCTTACCACAGTAACCAACGATATCGAACTCCCCACCGATATAACTCTTTTCAATCTCGATATTACATAGCGTTAGGGTTTTAGCATTGGCGTAATAGCAGGTACTCGTATGGTTTTCACCAACAATATCTCGCTGTGAAATGTGTGATAGTCCATCTGGCAATAGAATATCAATGGTTTCCATTTGTTGTAATCGCTGCTTGATTAATAGTCGAGCCGCCACAAAAAATGAATATTCACAGTCTTTACGCTTCTCCCCATCTTTTTTGGATTTCGGATCATGCGAGAAGTAGTGAATTTTCTTTTCTGGATCACCCTTGTTAGCTCTCAGAGGTTGCTTGCAACTAGGACAAATACACTCACAAGCTCGCCCTCTTTCAACCTCACTCACATCGAAAAATTTATCATCTTTCATACCAAACGGAATTAACATCTACACTCCAAAAGGCAACTGACTGCATATTAATTTTTTCATTTCATAGCAAAGATATCCGTGACAATGATCGGAATACTTTCAGCTAATGAATAACTTGCGATGAGCTTCCTCAAATTTCAGTCTTTCAGTGGGTTTTGATTTATAGATGTTCTGAAAGTTACCCCACTTACTCCACCTAATCATGGTTCAAGTGGAGTAAGTGGGGTAGAAAAAGCAACTTACAGAAATGAAGTGTGGGGAATGACGGTAGGAAAACAGTATTGATTTG
>NZ_JBGOOM010000043.1:0-4207 GCF_041439575.1 Vibrio sp. 5S239
TGTGGGATAAAGGTAGCGCCAAAAATTAACTATTGACGCCATAGTCTCTTGTTAGTTGCCATTCTAAACTTCTGATTTCTAGTTCATTTCCACTTTGCCAACACCGTTTTTGATGCGCTTTGAAAACTCAAATCAGGCGCAGTTTCAAAAAGCCTGTCACTGAAACCACTTGGAACTAGCAACGTCGCAGAAAGCTGGCTGAAAGCACCCAAAAAACCTTTTGGAAAGGCAATGTCACAAGGCTGACTTTCAATAAGTGAATTAGCGTCTGAAACGGCAAAACAAAACCACAAGATTAAAATCGAACACAATTTCAGCAAACGATACCCAGAAACAAAACTGAACAAAATTGCACAATTCAGTCGCCTTAAATTTTCTGCTTTAGCTACGTTTTTACCGCTGGCAACTAACGCCCAATTAAGGTGTGAGGCACGCAATACCAATGCTTCCGCATACCACCTTAACCACTAAACCAACGCATAGTAAAAATGCCACGCGTGCCGAATCACTCTTAAATTGTTTGTTATGTGCATTCTTGCCAGTTGTACTCCATTTGCCTCGCCACTGTCTCGGCAAACTGCTGACCGTAGTGTTTTGACACTATATGTAAGCTCATGTCGATACCCGCAGATATACCACCAGAAGTTGTGAATTTTTCAGAAGTTACCCAGCGTTGGTTATTAACAACATTTAAGTCTGGAAACTGAGTAACTAAATCAGGAATATCTTCCCAATGGGTAGTCACTGTTAAGTTTTGGATTAAACCTGCTTGAGCTAAAAGAAACACACCAGTACAAACTGATGCAACTTCGGAAGCTAGAGGGACTACCGAAGCTAACCAAGTCATGATATTTGGCTTACACATTTCATCCGTGTGTACCCCACCCACAACAACCAGTAAATCTATTGGAGGATGATCCTGTAACGAATAATCAGGTAAAACTTTGAAACCACCACGAGCTACAACTGGCTTAGAACTTTCTGAAACTAGAAATATGTTCAGACTCTCAGCACCAAGCCGTTTAGCTGTACTAAAAACTTCAAATGGACCCGAAAAATCAAGAACTTCTGCTTGATCGTAAATGTAGATACCTATGTTCATTGCGCCTCCATGCACATAACGCTAAGCTAAGTGGCTAACAAACCTGCCACCTGACTCAATTTGAACACCTTAAACACACAACTTAACCAAACCAAAAATGCCGAGCGTTTGTTAGTCCGTCTTAAGCGCTTTGTTAGTTTGCCACCGCGATAAAACCAAAGGTTTAGCGCCAAGGTGCTGAATTAGCAATGAAACTACTGACTTTGAATGCAAAAGTAAAATGAGCAGCTTAGAATTTAAACCCAACCAACAAAACGCACTTGGCTAAGAAGCGACATACGACAAACAACCACGGTTTGAAGCGCTTTAACTAACAAAGGATTCGTTCGATGAGCCTGATAACCAAGTGCGACTAAAACCAATATTCACGAATTAGCCACCAAGAAAAAGAAGCCGCGCCAAAGAACCATTACAAAAAAGTTAGAGCCTGTAAGTGACTACCCTACCGCGAACGCTTCCAACATAGTGCCACCGGAAAGTTCCTGTGATTTGCAAACCAACAGGTGAATAGCTAGAACGTAGAACAACGCTCTTAGACCACCAACGCTTTTCTGCCCTTTGCAAACTAACGCCCGCTTAAGTGGTGAGCAACACGACCACTGCACCTGATTATTACACCGTAAACACAACAACTAAAATAAACGAAAAATGCCAAGCGTTGCGAATCCGTCTTAAAGCGTTTGTTATGTGCATGAACTCGGCTGATGAGACATCATTTCGATCAAGGAGTCTAACTTGTCACAGTCCACGCCCGAAAGGTGCTCGTTACAATAACTTCGAATAATTGGTAATAATGCTGTATTGGTTGTAGGTAAATCTCTATTCAATTCAACATGAGCAATTACCGCAGTGGTGAATACACTATCCAGTGTTTCTTGTGACTGTTCGAACGTATCACTTGCAAGCATCATGTTCATAACTAAAGTACTAACCACTTCTTGTTTACCACTTCCGTCCATTGCACACAAAACCAATTTTATCGATGTATCTGAAGCATCGATCAACGCTTTTGATGGATTACGCTCAGAATTTAATTCGACTTTCGATTTTTCTGAAAACTTAGCTTTCAAAGGGTCGGATTTGGGAACCATGAAGCTATACATACTCGAAGCACCTATAGCAAAGCTAATACAACCAATAAATATAAACCTAAACAAATGTACCTCCTATGCACATAACGCTAAGCTAAGTAGTGAGCAACGCAATACGAAGTCACTGCATAACACCTTAAACACATAAATCAACGCATACTAAAAATGCCACGTGTTGCGAATCTGCCTTAAGCGCTTTGTTAGGCATTTTTTCCAATTAGGTACTCTGCAAACCTTTCTTTATAGCGGTACATGGGACAGCCTTGAACAGAAAGCTCTTCGACAAGACCTAAATCTTTCAAGTAATCTACCGAAGAAAATATATCAATGTGTTTATCAGTGTGGTATTCAAAGCAACGCTCACCGACGTTTAGAGTCGTTTTACTAGATTTAATTGCAAACTTTCTAATAGACGAATTTTTGGGATTGGAAAAGTCTTCTTTCATCTCAGCAATTAAGTTGGGGTACTTACTTTCAAGGGTTAACCACATTTCACGTTCAGATTTATTTTGCTCTTGCCTATGGCGAATATCAGTATATTTATTTCCAAAATAAGTACCTGAAGCACCTGTTAAAGTCCCCACCAAAAATCCAACAGCTAAAGATAGATAATCCATATTTCTCCAAATGCCTAACGCCGCATTAAGGTGTGAGCGGCGCTTGGCTATACTTGAGCGAAGCGAAACTGCCAAGCGTTGCGAATCACTCTTAAATGCTTTGTTATAAAACAACTGGTCCCTTCATCTGAAAGATGTCTGCATATGTATCAAATGATGTATATACATCTTGAGTCAAGTTCGTTTGACCAGTGAGAATAGAACCAAAAACGGCAACTAACCCGTTAACACCATTTGATGCCTTCAAAACCTGTTCTATCATGGCAACTGGATACCCTTTGCTATGTCTATCAACAGCATGTAAGCCTCCATGAACGTATGAGCTTAGCGGTTTCCAAGAATACTCTTTAAACTCGAGAATAGGATCTACTGCATTTTTGGGGGCCTTCTTCTCCAACTGGCTAATCATTTCGCTCAACATCGGCAAATTGTTGGCTCTTCTTTGATTTTCTTCATTTAGCTCTGCAGTTAATTTGCTTACTGCTATATCACTTGCAGCATACAGTACCCACATTCCCCGAACTAGACTCTCGAACTGAAGCCTCAATAGTCCAAGAGCAGAAGTGAAGTGTCTGGTCGCTAGCAGAATCTTTAAACTTTCAGCGTGCTCCAGTGATACGCTGCACATTACTCTGCTTACTCGAATCCTATCAGAACCATCATACAGCGGTTGCCTTAGTATGTAGTCAACATAGTTCTCGTATTCAGCTGACCTTGAGAGTAATTTATCGATGGTCTACTCCTTGTTTTATAACGCCCGCTTAAGGGGCAGACAACGCCACGACTAACTTTCCGCATAACATCGTAATCACGAAAACCAACGCACAGTAAAAACGCCACGCGTTGGCTGTCCCTCTTGAAGCGTTTGTTATATTTTAAGTTCCTCAGGCGACAGATACTGACTACAGACAATATCAGGAACTAATTTCAAAGCACCAGAGTCATCGTCACCGATGATCTTCGATAAACTGTTTCCCGCTTGCCGAAATAAAATTGAATCATCTAACGTGGGGAAATAAGCCGATTCCACATCTGGCTCGTTGGGATGTTTTTCATAAATTTTTTGGAAACACATATGTAGGCCAATCAGCTTGGCGAATAGAACCTCTGCCTCAGTTTTACTTAATGATATTTCACCTCTATGAGCTTGCAACATCATTGCCCACATATCTCCAGCTTTGTAACCAACTATCTTTAGGGCACTAAGTGAAATCTCTTGTTCCAAAAACTGCTCAAAATCTCTTTTTGTAGTCTCGGCAAATGTACTAAAGCACATGCAACCTAGCAGAATGGGAATAATGTATTTACTCACACTTTTCATTTAGAGCTAAGTCCTTCAATAAAATATAACGCTAAGCTAAGTAGTGAGCAACGTAATACGAAGCCACCGCATAACA
>NZ_JBGOOM010000044.1:0-3859 GCF_041439575.1 Vibrio sp. 5S239
TTGGGTTTAACTTCTGAGCCGCCCGTTTTACTTTTGTGTTCAAAGCCAGTAGTTTTATAACTAATTCAGCACCTTGGCGCTAAACCTGTGGTTTCATCGCGGTGGCAAACTAACAAAGCGCTTAAGGCAGATTCGCAACACGTGGCATTTTTACTATGCGTTGATTTATGTGTTTAAGGTGCTGTGCGGTGACTTCGTATTACGTTGCTCACTACTTAGCTTAGCGTTATACACTTATAAGGAAGTAATAGAATGAGTCAGATTTCATCGATAGAACAACTACTGGATATATACCCAAAGCCGAATGACAAAGCTCAAAATAAGGTATTAAGTAAGTTAGATCGTCATTCGATAACAATGATTGAAAATTGCCATTTTTGTATTCTTTCAAGTACTGACGTTAATGGCTTCACAGACATATCACCAAAAGGTGGTGCTCCCGGATTTGTTAAAGTTTTGGACCAGTCAACAATCTTGATACCAGATAGTAGTGGTAACAACCGAATTGATAGCCTTAAGAATATTGTAAGTAACCCTAAAGTGGGGATGATGTTCATGGTTAAAGGGATCGATGTGAAGTCGTACGCTTAAAGGGTCATGCAACTATCCATACAGAGCCTGAACTATTGGCCCTTTGTCCCGATGGTAATAAAGAACCTAAGGTCGTTGTGAAAGTGGTAGTTGAAAGCACATACTTCCATTGTGCTAAAGCTATTATGCGTGGGAAGTTGTGGTCTAACGATTTTCAAGTTGATCGTTCAATATTGCCATCATTAGCTGAAATAATAAAAGAACAGCAGAAGTTAGGTGGAGACTACGTTAGCCAAGAACAAATGCTGACTTACTACGAGTCTAGCCTTTAGCACGTGTATAACAAACTGTTTAAGAGTGATTCGCAACGCGTGGCATTTTTGCTATGCGTTGCGTTTAGTGTTTAAGGTGGTATGCGGTAGCTTTGGTATTGCGTTGCTCACACCTTAATGCGGCGTTATAACACCTCAAATAAAATGGCGAGAGGGTATGAAAGAGAAAACAATAAAAAGCTGGGCTGAGTTTGACCGATTAGTAACCAGAAAAAATTATCGAAAGTGGCTGTTTAGGGGGCAATCGAACTATGAGTGGCCTTTACAAAGCTCACTTCATAGATGCTTCGATGACTCAGAGCGAATTCACCATATTGCGGATGTATCTAAAAAAGTTGAAAGTCACTATGAGCACGAGCAAGTGATGTTAGATAAGTTTCGATGCCACGCGCATCTATATCTAAAAAACTTACCCGATGAAGATGACACCTTGAGTTGGTTATGTCTCATGCAACACTATGGCGCACCAACTAGGCTTTTAGATTTTACTTTTTCGCCGTACGTTGCTTTATATTTCGCCCTAGAATCAGATGTTAGTGATGCGGCAGTCTATCTTGTTAATCACGATGCGTTAATAAAAGATGATATCGACACATTCGATGGGGAGCCTGAGCGCGCATATCAAACTCTATTTGAAGATGAAACCGGAATAGAATGTTTGTTTTCATTTGAGCCTAAATTTTCTAACGAACGATTACTTGCTCAACAAGGTTTGTTACTAGCTCCTAATAATCTCGAATATATTCATGAACGTATACTTTTAAATTATTCATATTCAGAGAATGACTTTGTAAAAATACGTATTCCAGAAAAATTGCGTTACTCTGGGTTACGTAAGTTAAATCAAATGAACATTAATGCAGCTAATATTTATCCTGGACTTGAAGGATTTTGCCGTAGTTTAAGTAAACAGCCTGTGCTAGGTGTGCAATGGCAACGCAGGCTTGGGGGCAATGTGTTATAACAAAGCATTTAAGAGTGATTCGCAATGCTTGGCGTTTTCGCTTCGCTCAAGTATAGCCAAGCGCCGCTCACACCTTAATGCGGCGTTAGTTGCCACCAAGGCTTTGGAGTTTTAATGGAAATCATATTAATTTTTTTAGCGCTGTTGGTTGCCTGTTTAACCTTATTTATTCAGCGTCAGCATAACCGAAAAGAGCTGTTACCTATAATCCACACTTACTTTTCAGCAGCGTCTAAAGATAATCAGGTAACTCGTGAGTTCAAACTGATCAACGATGGTAATGGTGCTGCGATTCTGAAGAGGGTTCAGTTACATTTAGCATCTGGTGAGGAAATTGAAATTACTAACTTCAATGATTTCTCGAAAGTCATCCAGCTGAAGAATCCACATAGTAAAGATATTGCTACCTCATTACCATTCGCTCTAAGTGCCAATTCATCTGAAGTTATCTACAGCTATTGCCTTTCTGAATCAGTGGATGATCAACTAG
Source organism: Vibrio sp. 5S239 (assembly GCF_041439575.1). Taxonomy (NCBI): domain Bacteria; kingdom Pseudomonadati; phylum Pseudomonadota; class Gammaproteobacteria; order Vibrionales; family Vibrionaceae; genus Vibrio; species Vibrio sp. 5S239. Next base: position 2,318 of record NZ_JBGOOM010000044.1, read on the forward strand.
ATAGTTGCACTGTCACAGTTACCGCGGAATCCATCTACGGGGATACAGTCGTTGCACACGAGACAGGCTTTGATGTCATATCAAACAAGCGTGATGCATTTTTTGAAATATGGTTTAGTAAAATTGCTGACACATCAATAATGCTTTGGGAAAAGGCAACTAACAAAGCGTTTAAGGCAGATTCGCAACGCTAGGCATTTTAAGCTCAAATTAGCTTTTGTGTTTATGGTGCAGTGGTTTAGTTTAGGTGGTCGTGTTGCTCACTACTTAACGCGGCGTTAGGAGATTCAATGGTTTCGTATCAACAAACAGAAGATTTATCAGCTTCGGCTAAAATTACTTACGTAAATATGCGCTCATACTACGAGCATTATTCTGTTGATTGGGATTGCTCAAAAATTGAAGAACAAATCCATGATTTAACCAATTTCGATATCCTGTTCAATGGTGAGGTTGTCGGAGCAATTCGTTTGGCATTTGATAACTACGGTTGTTATGTCCGTGACTTGCAAGTCAGCGAGAAATACCAAAATAAAGGTATTGGTGCACTAGCACTTTCTGAATGTGAAAGGTTAGCAATTGAATCAGGCGCTAATCGACTAAGATTACGTGTATTTAAAATCAGCCCAGCCTTCCATCTCTATGAAAGAGTTGGGTTTGTAGTGGATAGCGCTGATGATAGATTTTACAGTATGTCGAGAACAATCTCCTAACAAACAGTTCAAGAGGGATTCAGCACGCGTGGCATTTTTGGTATGCGGTGGTTTCGGTGTTGAAGTGGTATGCGGTAACATCGGTATTGCGTGCTTCACCCCTTAACTGGGCGTTATAAAGCATTATTGATTCAGGCATAAAGTATAAGGACGTACTGTGTATCTAAGACAATTTTCAGAGCATGATGCTCCAGAAATCTCTAGTTGGTTTTCGAGTCGTGAGGAGTCTCTTTTATGGGGTGGCCGTGTGTTCAGTTGGCCAATCGAGACGGCCGAAATTATCAACCGAAGCCACCAAAAGGAAATTGAGTTCTTAACGTTATCTAACGGCAGTGACGTACTTGGTTTCATTGAACTGCAACACGTTAGCCCCGATGAAATGCGTTTATGCCGTGTTGCTGTATCTCCTAAGTTTCGAGGTCAAGGTATAGGTAAAGCCTTGGTAAGCTTATCACTTGAAGAAATCAAAAAACGAAAGCAGTATCAAGTCGTGACATTAGCGGTTTTCACCAAAAATAAAACAGCCCATAAATGCTATAAATCTTTGGGTTTTGTAGCCGTAGACAAGGGGCCAAAGTTCAAAGAGTTTTCTGGTGAAAGGTGGCCGTTTGTCCAGATGGAAACTGCTTTATAACAAAGCGTTCAAGAGGGACAGTCAACGCGTGGCGAATTTGTCTCAAATCTTGGCACTTGTGTTTACGGTGGTAAATTGAAGTTTGGTGGCAGTGCGTTGCTGCCCCTTAACGCGGCGTTAGTTTGCAAGGAGCAGAAAAGCGTTTATGGTCTAAAAGCCTTGTTCTGCGTTCTAGCTATTCACCTGTTATTTCCC
>NZ_JBGOOM010000045.1:0-3724 GCF_041439575.1 Vibrio sp. 5S239
AGCTTTTAGACCACAAACGCTTTTCTGCTCCTTGCAAACTAACGCCCAATTAAGGTGTGAAGCACGCTACCACGACACTCAATTTGAGCGCCGTAATCACTAAACTAGACCCAAACCAAAAATGCCACGCGTGCTGAATCACTCTTAAATTGTTTGTTATGTGAATTTTTCCATTGAATTAGCTATAAACTCATTCTTTTCGTTTATTAGAAATCGATAATTTCCGGCTTTTAGATTTTCTTCAGTGAACTCACCATTGGGGCAAGTAATCTTACCCAGATAATCAGAGACTTTTGAATATAAAACCCAACCAAATTCTTCTTTTGTAAAGGGCTCCATATCCATAGTCTCTGGTAATTCAGTATGGATACTCAGTGATTGTGTTGCTCGGTCGAACTTAGTGAAAAACCTAGGTCTGTACTTGAGTTTGTCATTAATTAGTGTCACATGAGCCAAGATTTCACGTAACTGAAGCGGAGAACAAGATCCTGTTATTTTTTCAAGGATTGGGGCAAGAAAGTACGCACTAGCACATGAATCATCAAGAACCGAAACTATAGCGACATCGCCAATACGAAGCATAACCGTATTACTTGCGTAAGTATCACAGAAATCGAACTGTGAGTAGTTTGAACTTACGGTTGCAGGCAAAACAATCATTGAACCAAAACAACGTTCATCAAACTCAACACCTGTTTTTAGAGTCCGTATTAAACAATGTATATGGTGCATGAAACTCCAATCATAATCGCTGGCAATAGTCTCTTCCCCCTTACGCATATCCAAGTGCTTTCTTAAGAAAGAGTCTTTCAAATGAGTTTTAAAGAAAATTAGCGCAAGCCATAGAAACAACTTTTGCGTACCATTCTGGTATATATACTTATTTAACGAATCATGACCATTATCAAATGCACATTTGATCTCAGCTTCAACCGTTTCTCCAAGAAAGGAATTACAACTCGTACAACAAGGAACAACATATCGTTCATATGGTATTTGTGCTTTATTTGGTAACGTGATTTTGTCTTTGTATAAGTCTAGCTTTCTCAGAACCCACTTGGGAATGATATGTTCGTCATTAAATGAAGTATTAGTTGGCGAAGCACCACACATAAAGCAATGTTCACCTAGACAAATGTCAGACACAAATCGGTCTAAGCCGAAACTTAAAACGTTCCCCTCGGAGTCTTCGACCGTACCATCCTGATATCTAACAACAATCTTCATTCCTTTCTCCATTCACATAACGCCGCGTTAAGTAGTGAGCAACGCCACCACTGAACCTAACCATACCACCTTAAACACAAGACCCAACGATGAAATGAAAAGTGCCATGCGTTGGGAATCTGCCTTAAACGCTTTGTTATATTTATTTTGCTGACTTTAGTAATGGATTTAGTTTTTCAAGAGTATTAGCGTCCTCTCGGACTTTTTTTGCTTCTACAAATTCATTTGTCTTGGAAGCATCATATACGCCTGAAAAATCTTCAGCTAACAAGCTATTTATTAATTGCTCATGCTTACCTGAACCTTCACTTGTTAACTCATAAGATAACTTATAATTCCTGCGTTTGAGTTGAATTCTATATAGTTGTTTATAATCTTCCATGGAATTTCTATACTGCCTTAGCAGAAACCATGCTATCGATTCAATAAAAACCAAAATACCAACAGGGCGAATAATTGACATCGTTAAATATGGGCCCGTTATTTTATCAGTTGTCAAAGCGTGAACTTCAGGGATGGTATTATAAAAAACAGCGACACCGATTAAAGCAAGCGATAAACCAGAAAATAACAACACAATTGAGCTATTACGCATCTGTTCAACTGCGGTCATACAGTCTTTTATATCTGAATCAAATACCCCTAAGTCCTCGTTCTGAATTTTTCTTTCTTTAGCTCGTACCCTATACCCATCAACGCCCATATCCTTTGTTAGCACCAGAAAAATAGCATAAATAACAAGCGACAATATTATAGACACGATTACCTTGTCATACCTTAACTCAGCTCGAAAAGCACTAATCTGATCATCTAGACGATCTTTAGTCAGGTCAAATTCTACTTTATAGTCGACAAAAGAAGTAATGTTCACCCAAGTTTTCAATTCTGGTGAAAGCTCACTTGGACGTTTTTCATATGCATTCTTATAACGTTCAAATTCAGCTAAAACTTTGGAGTTTTGTAAAATCCTAGCATCATCACTTCCTGCTATATAGTATGGTGAAATTGCAGGTACAAAATAGATTAGAGCTATTAATGGAATTAATATTCTTAACATTAAAACCTGCTTTCTTCGAAAATCTTTCAATTTTTCCTCCGATAAATATAACGCTAAGCTAAGTAGTGAGCAACGTAATACGAAGCCACCGCATAACACCTTAAACACATAAATCAACGCATACTAAAAATGCCACGCGTTGCGAGTCTGCCTTAAGCGCTTTGTTAGTTTGCCACCGCGATGAAGCCAAAGGTTTAGCGCCAAGATACTGAATTAGCTATAAAACTACTGGCTTTGAACACAAAAGTAAAACGGACAGCTCAGAATTTAAACCCAACTAACAAAACGCACTTGGCGAAGAAGACTTTCGTAGATGCTGACAGCCACAAATGCAATGTTCAATGCTCCCGCTTAACTTTCAAAACCAAAGAAGAAGCGCGCAAGAACATGGAAAAATGAACCTTACTAACACGGAAGAAATGAATAACACGACCGTCGCTTAACCGAAAAACGGGCTACGCGAGATGCCTATTTCGATGAAAAGTCATTGGGAAATAACAGGTGAATAGCTAGAACGCAGAACAAGGCTTTTAGACCACAAACGCTTTTCTGCCCTTTGCAAACTAACGCCGCATTAAGGTGTGAAGCACGCGACCACAACACTCAATTTGACCACCTTAAACACTAAACTCAACCCAAACTAAAAATGCCAAGCGTGCTGAATCACTCTTAAATGCTTTGTTATACCATTTTAGTCAGGTCGCACTTTAATAGAGAACCCATACTCTTTTGCGTACATTACAACTTGATTATAGAAGTCATCAAAGTCACTTTTGCTTTGCATTTGTAGAAAGTCAGAGTATAGCTTGTGATAACTTTCATCACCGATATATGGTCTGGCGATATTCATATTATCCACTGAAGTTTTTTTAATCATGAATGACGTAGTAGTGGTAGACAATGTTATTAACACAAACACTAAAGCTGAACCAGACAAAAAGATACCAAACCAGCCAGTGAAATAGATGCTTAAACCCTTATAGAAACTAGAAACATGTTGGTTACTAGTTTTTGTTTTCAATGACTGTTGCACCCAAAAAAATGTTAATACCAAAAACAGAAGCAACACACTTCCCCCTGCTTGGCCATTGTCAGCTAAATTTGAGGCATTGATGTATATCGTATTCTCATAGTTGACGGATAGTTGGGAAAGTAGCCTAGCGACCCAGCTCATAACAAAGTCATATAGTGGGGCAAGAATACGCTCCCAGACCCCACTTCCTAACCCACCAACAATTAAAGTACCTATAACTACGCCAACACTTTTAATAAATTTGACCATACTATTCTCATTCTGCTTACTAATGTGGTGGAAATGGTATAACGCTAAGCTAAGTAGTGAGCAACGCAATACGAAGCTACCGCATAACACCTTAAACACATATATCAACGCATACTAAAAATGCCACGCGTTGCGAGTCTGCCTTAAGCGCTTTGTTA
>NZ_JBGOOM010000046.1:0-3598 GCF_041439575.1 Vibrio sp. 5S239
CCACAAACGCTTTTCTGCCCTTTGCAAACTAACGCCGCGTTAAGTAGTGAGCAACACTGCCACCTGACCTAAGCCATTGTGCCGTAAACACTAAATTCAAAGCAAACCAAAAATGCCGAGCGTTGCGAATCTGCCTTAAACGCTTTGTTAGTTGCCATTCTAAACCTTTGATTTCCAGTTCATTTCCACTTTGCCAACGCCGTTTTTCAGCGTGTTGAAACACTCAATTCAGGCACAGTTTCAAAGCGCCTGTCACTGAAACCACTTGGAACTTACAACGCCGCAGAAAACTGGCCAAAAGCACCAAAAAGACCTTTTGGAAAGACAATGTCACAAAGCTGACTTTCAACGAGTACATTTGCGTCTGAAACGGCAAAAAAACCACAATACTAAAAATCGAAAACAATTTCAGCAAACCACGCCCAGACACAAAACAGAGCAAAATTGCACGATACATTAGCCCTAAATATTCTGATTTAGCTGCATTTTTACCGCTGGCAACTAACGCCCTGTTAAGGTGTGAGCAACGCAATACCAATGCTCCTGCATACCACCATAAACACAAAACGCAACGCATAGCAAAAATGCCAAGCGTTGCGAATCACTCTTAAACAGATTGTTAGCAGAATTTTCTACCTACACGTTCTCATCCTATTTATTTTGCAGTACATTCAGAAGGTTTTCGATAGATTCATTAATAAGACTCTGTGTAATAAAGTCTTTGACGCTATTTTCATGTTCCTTATTTAAAACAAAACCTTTTCCTGATGAGTTTTTAGCTGGCTGCTTTAACAAAAAACCTTGCTGGACTAGAACTTCTAGATACTTAGAAAGGTTTAACTTGTGTTTTAAAGATGTACACTGTTGTTTATATAGCTCTTCTGTTTTCCAAACAAATGAATTTTGTCTAAATCCAACTCGGAATATTTTCTTCAAATCATTTTTAATAGTATCTATCTTTTCAGTCACCGAAAGCTCGGTTGATTTTATGAATTCCCTGAATTCATCAGGCAATATACAATCTTGGAAGTTATCTGCTGAAATGTCATTTTTTCCGAAACTAGCAATATCTACATCGATAAACTCTGATTCTACAAATACTACGTCTTCACTAGGAAATGTAGATTTAGACAAATTCAAGTAGCCATTGAAGTATCCATCAATTACAGAAAATGACCTAAAATCTAACGGATGAAAGTCACCATAAATGGACAAGTTATTAATCCTTTCTCCCTTAAGCTTACCATACAGGTTTAGTAACTTTTCAGTATATACTTCTCTATTGCCAGAGTCCTTCGGCATAGCTAAATAAGCGAGGCTAGATAGTATTTTTCTATACTTATATTTTTCTTCAAACTTAGCACTGTCCAATTCTTGAATGGCTTTACTTATGAAATTTTTCAAGAAGATTAGATCATCATTATGCCGATGAAGCTTAATATCTTCCACTAAAGCCCCACCCTTATAACAATCACGAGAAATAGATGTTAATACATTCTGCCCCAGATTTAAATCTTGGTTGTTTATTTTATTAGCAATAAATCTAGATTTTAGCCAAAATTCAAAAGAGTCATGCCTTATCTTAAAGTGGTCACCCTGCCTGATCAGCAAAGGAGAAACATAAAACTCCGTATAATTATCTGTGTATTTTCCATGTAGCGAACATTCTAATAATTCATCTAAATCCGTTTTAGAGATCATTCCTTTATAATCAAAAACGATATCCTTCAAAATTTCAAAGTAATCATCACTAGTAATTGAAATGTTCTGTTTAAGGATATCTCTCATTATTATTTGATGTAGCACCTTATCTAAAGGTTCTGACATTATGAAGAATTTAGATTCATCATAAGTGGAAGGTATACTTCCTTTGTCTTCAGATTCGACTAGTTCACAAAGTAGCCTTATTATTAAAGGGGTAACATTAGTTTCACTATCAAGAGATAAGCTTTCTATATGGTTTATAACCTTATTATCAAAATTCTTACCACTATATTCCTTATCGTCATTATAGCGAATGTTTAAGTATTTCTCTGTTAATTCTCTATTAAACCCTTTCAAGTTAAAAATATCAACTTGACTTCTATTAAATCTCTCTGAGTTATTTTCTCTAGAAGTAATTAGAACAGAACAGTTTTTGTACGTTTCATTTAATTCAACGACTGAGTCAATGAAAAGATCCAAATTAAATCTTTCTTTTAATTTAGATTCAATCTCATCAAGACCATCAATTATAATAAATAAGTTACCAGAACTAATATTTAGAGCCAAATTTTTTGAGTCAAGAGTCAAGTCAGGATCGTCTTGTAATATTCGGTATAAACTTTGAATTGAATCAACTCTTTCCCCATTATTTCCTACTTCATCTGGAAGGTCAAAAGAAGACAAAAGCAACGCTTTTTTCTTATGGCCATTCAATAGAAGTCGATCTATTTTCTCAACAACCTGCAAGCAGAATGTAGTTTTACCAACTCCGCCGTCACCCACTACAACATTAATAGGTTTGGCATCATCATCAGTTTTGCTAATTATTGAATCAATGAAATCTAAACTTAGTGTTTCTTGTTCATTTTTATACAACCACTGATCAACGAAAAAAGGCTCTGTAGTTACATGGCTTCCATCTTTCAAAGCATTGATTAAACAATAATCCCAGATATAGTCTTCAATAAAATGATGTGAAAATTCAATATTTTGATGTGAACTTTGATAAGGTTGGCATTTGGAAATTATACTAGACTTTCTATTTTTTACTTCTAATCCAGTGGTTTTGCTAATTTCTTTTGGAAAAAGAAATGATATTGATATTAGTTTATCTATATCATTTCTATGCTCTTCAAATAATTCTTTGAATGCGCCAGCGAAACTAACATTTCGACCGAGAAAAACAAACCCAACTCCTTTTCCATTTACATCTGACAGATGATAAAATTCAAAGTTTTTACTCTTACTCGCTTTAGTAACATATCTATTTGGATATACTATTGAAATTATGTCTGTACACTTCCAATCTTCAGACTCAGAAATATCTTTACTAATAAAGTGATATATTGGCATGGGAAGTGATTGGTCAATATCAATATGTTCTTTGGAATCAAAAACATTTCTTAGAAGACTTTCGACAGAAAGTCTTATCCTTGAACTATCTGAACGATTAATATCCACTTCATTGTCGTGAGAGTCTATGTTACCAAAATCTTGAAGGACTTTAAGATCCAGTTTAATTTTCTTAATGTGATTTTCATTTACATCTAGATTTTTTTTACTAATAGAGTCTATTAGCTCTTGAAACTTACTTTTTGAACTTAAAGCCTGAGTTGCTTCACTTTCAGAACTGAGTAGTATAACTCTACATACGCACTCGCCAACTTTCCGAGCGTCGTTTGGTTTACCCAAACGATCATAATCACTCAAATATTTAGATAGCCTAGACAGTATAGTTTTCAAATCTTCCAAAACATCACCTAATCATCAAATTGAAATGCACATAAACACACATAGCTCATTCTACATTACTAGACTATATTACGGAACACAATTCTGCTAACGCTAAGCTAAGTAGTGAGCAACGTAATACGAAGCCACCGCATAACACCTT
>NZ_JBGOOM010000047.1:0-3533 GCF_041439575.1 Vibrio sp. 5S239
GCGAACGCCGAGGGATTTTAAATCCCTTGTGTCTACCAATTCCACCACCAGGGCAACGCAATCTTGCGATGCCGATTACCGAAAAGTAAAACACCATCTCTCTGCGACCTGAGCCGTGAGAACGAGATGTACTTTAACGGATGAAAAAAATTCGTCAACAATAAATTTTATCTTTTAATTCAAATGATTAATTATCACTCTCCAAAGAATAAATTTGATTCGGATTGTACGGTTTTTATACGCCACTCTCTATTCTAACAGTGTAACTTACTAACCATTATTAGCTTTTAGCGACTGCAGCCTATTTCGGTTTTTCTGTAATGAATCAAACAAATGGTGTTTTCATGTGCTTTTCACATTCAACAACTAAAGTTTTAAGTAACTCTTATTAAGAAGTAAAAATGTGAAACCATTAAAACGATACCAATATGAGCGCTACGCCGTTCTCTGTAACCTCGCCTACCCCCGAGTTTTCAAGCAAACTCGTTATGGTTTCGACCCTAATGGACAACGCATCATAAAGAACCAGTTTGGTAAAACTATGATTCGCGTGTTATGGAGCAGCGACAAAGATGAAGTGGTTGTTGTTATCAAAGGATCGCACAGCATCTCAGATTGGTTACTGACTTTTGCTCTATGGACAAGAAGCTGTAAAAGAATTGGGCTCAATTATCGTGTTCATGCGGGTTTCTATCATCTAATGTTTCAAGAAAGCCAACCAAACAGGAATGAAGATAAGCTCGGCTTGACGGTAATCGAACGATTGGAAACGACGCTCGTCCCTCTTTTAGAACAAGGCAAAAGAATCTCAATTACGGGTCACTCTTCCGGTGGCGCAATTGGTTGCGTGTTTGCCGACTACTTTGACCAGAAATACCCTGGTTGCATCAAACGAATCGTGACCTTTGGACAACCTGCGATTGGTGACTGGAGTTTTCGAAAACACTATCGTTTGCGTAGGAAAACCTACCGCATCTGTTGTGACATTGACATCGTCACCTTCATGCCGCCCGTACCTATACTGTATTGGCATGTAGGAAAGGTACTTTGGCTCTACAACGGCAGAATCTATGAGAATACGCCAACCTTTATTCGTCTTGGACGATCTATTTTTAGCTGGTTGATACGACCTTTCTCTTATCACTTGATGAGCAAATATATCCGCAATAAGGATTTCTTTGACCAACACTGAGCATCTCTTAAATCGAATAAAGAAAGAGCACAGGCTTATTACAGCCTGTGCTCTTTTTAGTATCGAACTTATGTTGATGCTTATTTATCCATCTATTAAAGCTTGAATCGTGACAACTCTTGCTTCAAATCGCTAGCTAAGTGGCTGAGCTGATCCGCTTGTGAAACAGCATCAGTTGCGTCCAACGCCATAACATCACTTACTTCACGCACAGACTCAGTATTGGTATTAATTTCCGCAGTAACCAGTGATTGCTCTTCAGCAGCAGAAGCGATCTGAGTCGCCATGTCGCTGATCATCTGAATCGCTTCACGGATTTGAGCCAAGCTCTCTCCCGCCATGTCTACATCGTGCACGCTTGTCTTCGCCATATCATGACTTTGTGTCATCACTTTCACCGCACCATTAGTCGCTTGCTGCAAACGCTTGATCTTGTCTTCAATTTCTTCTGTTGAAGCATGAGTGCGTTGAGAAAGCACTCGAACCTCATCCGCAACCACAGCAAAACCACGACCTTGTTCGCCAGCTCTAGCGGCTTCAATCGCTGCATTGAGCGCTAGTAAATTAGTTTGCTCAGCGATTTCACGTATTGTCGCCAAAATAGACGCAATTTGCTGACCGTGTTCTTCCAACTCACTAATGATAGATACAGCACTGGTTAGCTCGGTTGCTAGCTCGTTGATCGATGATTGACTCTTGGCCATCTGTTGAAAGCCTTGCTCGCTCAATTCAACAGAGTGAGTCGCACTTTTGGCTGTGTTGTCAGCGTTAGCAGCAATTTCAGAGGTCGCCGTCGCCATCTCAGTCACTGCGGTTGCCACCATGGTGATTTCGTCTTGCTGCCTGCTTACGCTATCACTACGCTTCAATGCGCTGCTATTGGCGTGCTCTGCACCATTGTTCATTGCGCTTGAAACTTGAGTGACATTTGTCATCATTCCATGAAGTCGGTCTACAAACACATTGAACTTATCGGCGAGTTGCCCTACTTCGTCTTTGCTTGAGACTTGAAGGCGCTGCGTTAAGTCACCTTCCCCTTCAGCGATATCTGCGAGAGCTTCACTTACTCGCCCTAACTCCACCAGCTGTCGAGCAACAAACCAAGACGTTGCTGCCGCCATCACGATCAATACAATCAAACCTATTGTGACTTGGCTCACCAACATATCGAACAGAGGTTGTTCCAATACATCTTTATCCATTTCAATCACAAGCAGCCAGTCGGTGCCATTGATTGGCTCCGCCATGATCACTCGTTCGTTACCATCAACTTGAGTAAAGATCGTCGTTAGATTCTGCGCAGCGCTGTTTAAACCAGAAACACTGAGTTCAGGCGCGATCTCGTTAACTTGTTTAAGTATGAACTCTTTGTTTTGGTGCGCAACGACCGTACCTTCTTTATCAATGAGAATCGCACGTCCATTTCCTGGAACCTGAATCGCCAATACGTCTTTAATCAGCTTATCTAACGCAAGGTTTGAAGCAGCAACACCAATAATGGAGCCGTTTACGGTGACAGGGTCAGTAAGTGTTACGACTAGCGCTTGCATTGTGACGCTAACATACGGCTTTGTTGTGACGGCTTTATTCTGAGCCAAAGTCTCTTTATACCAACCTCGGACTCTTGGGTCATAACCCGCTTTATTAAGCGAAGGATCATGACGGAACATCTCCCCCTCTTTATTACCGTAATAACTCAATCCAAAGCCACCAGACACAAGAGTTTGACGCAAATGAGGGACAATATCTAATGAGGGATTAAGCTGCACTTGCTGTTTTAAGCCATGCACTGCTTGTTTCTTATCATGGAACCAATCACTGATCCCTTTCGCGTGTGCTTGCAGTGTGTTGCGACTCTCGCTTTCTATCGCTTGCCAGCTGTTGTTTTGAAAGGTTTTATAACCCATAAAAAGAAGAATGGCAGATGTCACTGCAATCGCCAAAACGACAGAGAAAACCATTTTCCTCTTTAGACTAAATTGCATATTAAGAACCTCTTATAGAGCAATTAAAGAAATATAGAGAAGAACACTATCACTCATACGCATGTTTTAATCAGGGTTATCCCATAAAAAAATGAAACAAATTGAGCATTATGTTTAATTGTGACTTCGATTTATTTACCGGTTTATCAACGACAGGTGAATTGTAGGGTTAGTCGAAGATAACTTAGGGTAGAAGGTGTGACGTGATGCAAAGCAAATTGTTTAAGAAAGAATAGTGACTCAAAGACGGGGGAAGCCAAAAACGAAAAAACCAGCCACAAGGACTGGTTTCTTCTAAATGATGGAGGCGCCTCCCGGAGTCGAACCGAGGTCCACGGATTTGCAATCCGCTGCAT
>NZ_JBGOOM010000048.1:0-3165 GCF_041439575.1 Vibrio sp. 5S239
ATGTGGGATAAAGGTAGCGCCAAAAATTAACTATTGACGCCATAGTCTCTTGTTATATTTTTCTTAACGCTGATCGTACTTCTTCGACTGTATAAGGCGGGTTTCGTTTATGTACAACTCTATGACAATTAGGGCACAGAGGGATCAAATCAGCAATAGGATCAATTTGATAATCAACACCAATTTCGGAAATAGGTTTGATATGGTGAACCTCAATAATACCTTCAGCAATTGCCCCATAAATTTCACCCATATTATTTGAGCAGCATTGACACTTTAATCCATGATGCTCAATACAAGCGGCACGTGCATATCGATTTCTTTCAAATTTATTGACTAGAATTTGAACCCTTTTCCCTTCCCACAAAGGCGTGTCGGTTTCGACTTCCGGTAATACAGCTGAGTCTTCATTTACAATATTTAGTACTCTTTCATGCAGTTCCGACTCGCTTAGATTTTTAAGAGATTCATTAACTTTTACACGAGATGCTCTCGTATCAGCACCTTTATATCCTGCTCTATAAGGAAAAAAAGCATCGTACTCATCTCGCAGTCTCTTCAATGAACTATCTGGCATAAAAAAGAAGCGAGAGTAACTAATAAGCAAACTCGTCATATTTTTATTAGGCTCAAGATTTTTATAAGAATCTGGGAATTTTGCCAAATAGTAGGCAACAACATGCGCTTCTTCTGGAATATGAGCCATTGGTTTCTCCTATACTATGAATAAAAATATAACGCCTTGTTAAGGTGTGAGGCACGCAATACCTAAGCTACCGCATGCTACCTTAATCACTTAAACCAACGCATAGTAAAAATGCCACGCGTGCCGAATCACTCTTGAACAATTTGTTAAGCGTATTCTCAAGTTACTCACTGTAATAGAAAAGCTCGAACTCCCCAGCTAGAAAAGAGATATCCATACCTAACTTTCCGCCTAATACTTCCATTAGGCTCATTACAGATGATTGATATCTTTCCATATTTTCACGACAAAAGTCTCGTTGATATTTTGGAGCAAAAGAAAAACCAATGTATGTAATGGGATCTTTGTAATGTACTAGGTAGTCTCTTAACTTAAACAACTCTACAAGATCATCACGCCATTTTAACGAGCCATAATTTATCTCGTTTGTTTTACAGAGATACTTAATTTTATCTACTGTGCCTCTGAATTGCTTTTCATCTAAACCTGAAGTGCTAAGAGTATTTTGCCAGGCTAGATTAACAAATGCTTCAGTTGCTATAGCCCAACCTAAAACAGACTCGATACATAAAGATATTGTTTTCTCATCATCGAACGCTGGATTCATTAGCGTAATGTCTTTTGCAGTCTCAGGATCAGAGTGCCTGACTGAAACCAAACTTTTGGCAGCTTCTAACCAACTCTTATTTGCGTTTTTGAGTAGAAGCTGTTCTACATTTAATCTGTACCCGTAACTCAAAATGACTCCTATACGCTTAACGCCCAATTAAGGTGTGAAGCACGCGACCACGACACTTAATTTGACCACCGTAAACATTGAACTCAACCCGAACCAAAAATGCCAAGCGTGCTGAATCACTCTTAAATTGTTTGTTAGTTGCACAATGCATACTGAATTTTTTGTTTATTTTCAGTGATATATTCTATGTCATTTAGATAAGCCTGAAGATGACCTTGCTCTATGTTTTCAGCAAAAGACTCATTACCATTTTCAGCTTCACTGCGCATGAACGAAACTAACGCCTGTAACCGCTGAATCATTGCATCGGCTAATTGACTTCTTTCGGACTCAGTTGCACCGTAACTATCACAGAACAACTTAGCTCTAGCCACCTGCTCAGAAATTGTACCTAACTTATCATTACTGTCAGTTTTGAAAGGCGACCAGCAATAAATTGAGTATGCTAAATCCCATATTCTTGGCGCAGGGTGCGCAGTATCGAAGTCAAACACACCAACGACTATATTCTCAGAAAGAGCAACATTGTATGGAGTAAAGTCACCATGACAGATTACCTCAAAAGGCTCTCTCGGCTCTAGCATCCACTCGTGAGCATTAACATCAATTTGTTTCAAAAGTAGCGCTGTTGAGTCATGTATTTTACGTAATAATTTACCCGCAGAAATGAGGGCATCAGCAGTGGCGATGGCACCGACCAACGGATAATTATAAGTATTGCCGACGACAAAACTTAAGATTTCCTGATCTTGATTTATACCAAGGAATCTTGGGCATTCAGCCACATTCACCTGCTCAAGGTGCTTCAAAATAAAGTGAATTGTAGGACTCCACGGTTGAAGAGGTCGATAGACAACTTCACCATCTCGATATATTGCGGATTCTCTTCCGCCTGATAATTCTTCCACGAAACCTCCCTGTGCAACTAACGCCTTGCTAAGGTGTGAGTAACGCAATACAAAAGCTACCGCACAGCGCCTTAATCACCATAAGCCACCGCAAAGTAAAAATGCCACGCGTTACGAATCACTCTTAAGCAATTTGTTAGTACATACGCTACTTCTATTTATGCGCCCCAAGATATTGAAAACTGGCATGATATGAAAGGCTTTGAACACTGAAGTGAGACGGGCAGCTACAAAACTTTACCGCCATTGAGAGACGAGAGTTGGCTAGAAGAAAAACGCACTGAACTCCTCTACTTTTACTGACTTCAAATTAGAAAAGGATTATTTCCTCGCACTTCAACAGCCACACAAAAAGTAATCAAGGCTCTCTCAAAAGTCACCACGAAAATGAAAAAGCGCCAAAGAAATAGGCTAAGAGTTAGAAGCCGTAAACGGTGAAATCAAAGCGAACACTCCGCATATAGTGCCACCGGAAAGAACGTGAAAGGCACTAACTGAAAGGTGTAAATACGGGAGCCAGAACAGATAAACACCAAAACTGATGGCCTTTGATGTCAAACCCGTACTAACGCTAAGCTAAGTGGCTAACCCAACTTGACCACCTTAATCACAAAACTAAACCGAACCGAAAATGCCAAGCGTTTGTTAGTCCGTCTTAAGCGCTTTGTTAGTTTGCCACCGCGGTGAAACTAAAGGTTTAGCGCCAAGGTGCTGAATTAGCAATAAAACTAATGGCTTTGAACGCAAAAGTAAAACAGGCAGCTCAGAATTTAAACCCAACTAACAAAACGCACTTGGCTAAGAAGACTTTC
>NZ_JBGOOM010000049.1:0-2910 GCF_041439575.1 Vibrio sp. 5S239
AAGGTGTTATGCGGTGGCTTCGTATTGCGTTGCTCACTACTTAGCTTAGCGTTATGTATATCGGGAGTTTAAATGTTAGTTTGGGATGAAATAGATATATTGACAGTCCTAGAGGTTATTCCTGAGCAAGAGGTAGATGGAATCTGGCATAAATACACTGTAGAAAAAGGGGGTATACAGCTTTCTATTACGGTGTATCAATATGATGGCGACGTGCGATTTGAACTTATCAATTGTCACAATCAATCTACTCTATTTTCAATGGGACTAATCGGTTGTGAGGGCGTAATCAGGAAATTGGATTCAACGGGTGAGTACCTAGAGTTTGCTCCTGCGAAAAGTTTTGGCAGTAGGTACGATGGAATATCACCAATTCCTTATGGAGTAAGGGTATCCGTGAATCCAAATATTAATATCTCACTATACGGTTGATATACATAACAAAGCGCTTAAGGCAGATTCGCAACGCGTGGCATTTTTAGTATGCGTTGATTTATGTGTTTAAGGTGTTATGCGGTGGCTTCGTATTGCGTTGCTCACTACTTAGCTTAGCGTTAGAATTAAAAGGATATTTCGTGGAAGAAAAGATAGCTAGGATTTGCTGGAATGATAATGATTGGAAAAAGCCATCTGGAACACACGGTAAAAGTCAAACTGAAGGGCTGTTTGAGTTTGACAATGGATTTGGGTTTGAAGAATGGTTGTTTGACTTCGAAACCTTAGTGGATGGCTATAAGTATGCTTTTCTTCAACCGGTAAATACAACGAATCACGCACATGCAGGGTGTAGATACGCTATTCATCTATATGTTTATGATAAGTTCAAAGCCAAAAATATATCTATTGCAAAAATAGCTAGCGTAGAGTGCCTGACTGAAAAAGAGGCTAAAGCGGCTTACGATAAACTGCATCAAAGCTCTGTGATAGAGACGATGGTTAAAGATGTCGAGGTTGTCGGAGGCAATACAAGTCCGTTGACGACGCTACTACCAATAAATTGCTTTAACATTCGTTTTAAGCCGCAAGACGTTAAGTTTGTATCTATAGATGACTTTCATTCTTTCCACGAACTAACTCGCTATAATCTTTACGAGAATAAGCACAGTTCAAAGCAGCTATTTGTTGGTTTTGATTCAGAAGATCAGTTACTAGATGATGTTACTGAAATTATGAATTCTGACGTTTCAGAAACTGAACGAGAAACTCTGATGAAAGCTCGAGTTGGACAAGGGAAATATCGAAAAAATGTAATTCGCGTTTGGGGAAATGAAGCTTGTGCTGTAACTCTTAACTCTGTTCGAGAGGTACTAGTCGCTTCCCATATAAAGGCATGGAAAGACTGTTCTGATTCTACCGAAAGACTCGATGGCGCTAATGGCATATTGTTGGAAGCTACATTAGACAAGTTATTTGACTCACATTTAATGTCTCTGTTTTATAAGAAAAAAAATGAGTTTGAAATCAGGTTTTCCCATTCAATTCTGCGTAAGCTTCCCAAGTATTATAAGGATTTAACTGGTTTTACCGTAAACATTGATTGTATGTCTCATGAAGAAGCCGCTAGGTTTTCTAGTTATATGGAACATCATAATGCGTTATTTCAAAGCAAATGTGAAAAATAATTCTAACAAAGCGTTTAAGACGGATTCCCAACGCTTGGCATTTTCGGTTTGTTTCGGCTTTAGTGGCTACGGCACAATGGTTTAGGTAAGGTGGTAGCGTTGCTCACCACTTAACGCGGCGTTATAACGTAAAGGAAAAATATGTATTACTTGTTCGATTGGAAAGTTAAGCTAGGTATCGTTTTAAGTTGTATCTTATTTCTTGCCTGTTGCATCAGTTTCGTTATTGCATGGAACACTCCTCAGCCAGTTGACGCAATGAGCGCGGTGACCAAGTTTTTCAACTACCGTTGGTTTGCCGCGTTCCTATTTGGCTTTGTATCTATAATTTCAGCAACTTACAGTGCCTATCAAAAACGATTGCACTCGATTTAATGGTTTTTTAGTTCACAGAGCGTGGTGAGCTACGTTATAACAAACTGTTTAAGAGGGATTCGCAACGCGTGGCATTTTTACTATGCGTTGATTTTAGTGTTTAAGGTGGTTTGCGGCGGCTTCGGTATTGCGTTGCTCACCCCTTAACAGGGCGTTAGTTGGAAAGAGGTATTCATTGGATTCAATAAAAGAGATATTACTTTCATTTGGTGGAGCTACTGTCGTAATTGGCTTGTTGTCGAGTTTTCTTGCAAAGTTAATTTCAACTAGAGTTGCGCAGGAACAGAATGCAGTAATTTTGAGCGAGTTGGAAAACTTGAAACATAAGCTATCTACAGCTCAAACAAGCTATGGGCAACAAATTGAACACATAGTCAGTTACTATGATGTTTATTATAAACACTATCGCCGTTGCCAAGAAGTTGCCGGACAAGATGTAATTTCCCATCCTGAAAATGGGGTCCTCGATACTAAAGAAGCGTATGAAAAGAAGCTTGATAAATTTGCCGAGGAGTGGGAGAAACTTGAGCCAAGAATCCGTCTTGTATTACCAGAAGATGCATTTTTGCTCCATATAGAGTCAATTCATGCATTCAATGATTTTACACGAATATTGAAATCACTACCTTCGAATCACTCTGAGTTGAAAGGACCTTTAATAGAGCAGTTTGTGGTTGTGGATCAAGTTAAAGAAAAATTGGAAAGGTCTCTTAGGCACTATTTAAGAACAGACGTTTTGCAATCCAACTAACAAATTGTTTAAGAGTGATTCGGCACGTGTGGCATTTTTAGTATGCGTTAGTTTTAGTGATTAAGGTGGTATGCGGATGCTACGGCATTGCGTGCCTCACACCTTAACAAGGCGTTAGTTTGCAAAGGGCAGAAAAGCGTTTGTGGTCTAAAAGCTTTGTTC
>NZ_JBGOOM010000050.1:0-2593 GCF_041439575.1 Vibrio sp. 5S239
CATTTAAGAGTGATTCGCAACGCTTGGCAGTTTCGCTTCGCTCAAGTATAGCCAAACGCCGCTCACACCTTAATGCGGCGTTAGCTTATTCGGAGGTACAATGAAAACAAAAGAAGTAAGTAGCTTTGAAGATTTACATTCTGCATTGAGCCAATATAGAGCAGATAATCGTTGGGTATTTAGAGGTCATAGCGACCCAGATTGGGAGCTCAAGCCAAAAGCAGGTAGATTGCCTTACTCAAAGCAAAATGATCTGACTTACTTTAAGGCTTGGCGTAGACGAGCAGTTGAATTTAAAACGGAGAGTTCCCCAACATCTGAGTGGGAGTGGCTCGCTGTAGCTCAGCATCATGGTTTACCAACTAGGTTAATGGATTGGACATATAACCCTTTAGTAGCTGCTTACTTTGCTGTAAACGGTCCAGCAAATTCAGATGCTGTAATCTATTGTTATAAATCAACAAAGTTCGTTAGTGATGCGTCTTGCAAACTGGAAGATTATCGCGGCGGTGTTGTGTTGTATAAACCTTACGCAGTTGTACCTAGAATTAGCCGTCAAAGTGGTTTATTCACATTACATCCAACCCCAGAGGAATCGATGCTTGACACTTCTGAAGCTGAGTATATCGAACGGATTATTATCAAGAAAAACTATCGAGATAAGTTGAAATTTGAGTTAAATCAGTACGGAATTAACAAATTAAACCTATTTGCTGATTTGGATGGTCTATCCGAGCATATATGCTGGCATATTGAGAATTCAGATTATTGGTCAAATCACGAAGAGTTCATCGAAACACTGGAAAACATAAGCTAACAAAGCATTTAAGACGGATTCTCAACGCTTGGCAATTTCAGTTTAGGTCGGCTTTAGTGCCGAATGTGGCAAGGTTTAGGGTTGGGTGGTCGCGTTGTTCACCACTTAATGCGGCGTTATGTTTAATCACGTAAAATCAGTGGCTTGTGTCTTTTCTATACTTCCTAAGTCATCCTATTAGGTCTTTTCGGCAAGTTGGCAGCGTTGGGCGCTGCTTTCCAGACATTTATTCTTTTGCGCTAAAAACTCTGAGAGTTGCCTCATTGAATTTCGGATCAAGTTTAACGTGAGGACATTTGGCTCAATCTCAAAGTTAGACTTCGTTTTGTGTTTTCTGCTCTTAAAGCTCAAGTTCAATTTTCTCAAGCTTATGAGTTAAATCAGTTTTTAGGCTTTTGGTTTTTGTTTACAAAAGTAAGTTGGGTTAAACTTCGGTTCACTTGAACGTAAGGTATTGAATCTTAAACATAACAAACAGTTCAAGAGGGATTCAGCACGCGTGGCATTTTTGGCATGCGTTGGTTTTTGTGTTGAAGTACCATGCAGTGACATCGGTATTGCGTGCTTCACCCCTTAACTGGGCGTTAGAGCGCAGGAGAAAAAAGTATGAACATGATCGATATAGTTGAATACATTTCATATCTTATCGCCGGCATTATTATCGCTCCTTTCGGCTTTATGCTGTTTAAAGAATTCATTGGTAAAGATCGCAAGACAGTTACAGATGAAGTCAAATCGACAGTAGGTGACGAATCGAGAAAGTTTCTGGGTGGTAGGTATGGTGATGCCGTTGTAGGCCAATTTGTCGAGTTTAAACTGATAATAACGATAGGCTTGCCAGTAGTGCTATTTCTAGGAATTTCTTCCTTGGTTAATTCTCTTTTGAAAGTTCTGTTCAACCTGTGAGTTGCGCTCTAACAAACTGTTCAAGAGGGATTCGGTAATGTAACGCAATGCACGGCTATGAACTAAAATGATAAATTAACCGAATAAATACAGTAAGATAGCTATGGTTGGTTGGTTCATGGTTGTTCTCTATAATGCCTCAAGTTACAATTTTTCTGCTACATATTTGCTACACTAAGGATTGTGTCATGGCATTAAAGCAGAAGATCACCAACAGCTCTATCAAGAACCTCACCATTGAAGATAAGCGCCTGAACGATACCGAAGTCAGCGGTTTTCATGCGCGAATCTCCCCAAAAGGAACGGTGAAGTATTACCTGTACTATCGAATTAACGGCAAGCAGCGAAACTATTTCTTAGGGGCGGCTAATTCATTAACACCCGCTCAAGCTAGAGACTTAGCCAAAGAGAAATCAGGACAAGTCGCCAGTGGGGAAGACGTACAAGAAAGTCGTCACGAAGCTAAGAAATTAGAAGCCCGTGAGGGACTGACGTTAACCCGTTTTCTTGACGAACATTACCAAGACTATTTGATGGCTTTGAACCCTCGAACGGCTAACCAGTCGTTTAACTCGATTAAGAATACGTTTGCTCACTTGGGTGAAAAACGCCTCACTGACATTACCGCTCGTGACATTCAAGAATGGTACACGCAAAAACGTAAGCAAGGTCGAGCGCCCGCCACCATGAGCCGTACTTTCATGTCGTTCAAAGCGGCACTCACCAGAGCGGTAGAGTGGGAGTTGTTAGATTCTCACTCTCTCGATAAAGTGAAACTGGTCACTGAGGATAATACTCGTGTGCGTTATCTATCCAGTGAAGAAGAAAGCGCCTTACTTATTGCCCTTGATGAACGTAACGACAGGCTAA
>NZ_JBGOOM010000051.1:0-2578 GCF_041439575.1 Vibrio sp. 5S239
TTTAGTGTTTATGGCACAATGCTTTAGGTTTGGGTGGAGGCGTTGTTCACCCCTTAATTGGGCGTTATGAGCCTCGCACGTATTGAAATACATCTTGCAGTAGCGGTTGAATGATTTATAACCTAAGCGTAAGTGGTGCAGGTAAATCAATGGTCATGGAGGACTTGAACAATGTTGGAAAAAGTAGAGCAAATACTTGATAAGAATGACTTGTCTTATAAAACTGTAGGTAGCTCTCTTCACTTAAAGTTAGCTCGAGCAGGCGGAAAAGTCACAATCAAATATGACTATTCGACAAATTCGTATCTATATAGTTGCAATGAATACCTATTAGGTTTCTCTAGTCTTATGTTCTTTGTCTTATCTTTCAACACGTTATATCAGCCTGAGAAGCAAATGTGGTCTGGCTTTGTAGCTGGGTGCATGTTTGCAGCAGCAGTGTTTAATCTATTCCAAATAGTACTGGCTCACATACAAATGTTGGATTTAAAATCTCAATTTAGAGAAGTAGGCGTTTATCTAAAGTCCGGCTCATAACAAAGCATTTAAGACGGATTCCCAACGCATGGCGTTTCCGGCTTACTTCGGTTTAAGTGTTTATGTCACAATGGTTTAGGTCGGGTGGTTGGCGTTGCTCACCACTTAATGCGGCGTTAACTGGCATGCTGAATGTGCATCGTATGCATCGCAGGTATAGATAAGTACATATAAAAAAGACTAAGTGAGGATAGTTAATTGAAATTGGAATTCCTAGTTCTTGTGAAGAACGATGATTCATTTTGCAACAGTAAAAAAGCATTTATTGACTTTTTAAAAGTAGACTCCCTTATCTCTATTACAGGTCAAAAGCTAACTTTTAAGAGAACCCAAAAATCAAAGCCTTTAATCACCGTCAAGTTTAGAGTAGAAACAGATAACATTCCTTCAAATAAGGAGCGTTACTTTTTAATAGTGCTAGAAAATACAAAGGAAGAACTCGTTGGCGAGTTTTCTGAAGTTGGTAATAAAATTAAAGAGATTTGCAAAAGAATCAACCCAGAATCTACAGTAATAAATGTATTATGGGATGATATTGGTAGACACTATGCTTATTTAGCATACCCGATGATTAATGACGTAGAAAATGTAATGCGTAAATTGATCAGTAAGTTCATGTTGATCAATGTTGGCATGGACTGGTCAAAAGAAACAATGCATCCTGATTTGGCAAAAAAAATTGAAAAGTTCGAAGACGAAGACACTCACTTAAATGACCTTTACAAATTGGACTTTATAAATTTATCCCATGTTTTGTTCCAAAAAAAACGGGATATTACTCTTGACGAACTCGACCGTGTTTTGGCTAAAACTTCATTTGAAGATACTGATAAGACTAAGATTTTAAAATATGTCCCTAGATCTAATTGGGAAAAATACTTTTCTACTTTGTTAGGTGAAAACTCTCAAAGCCTTGAGCAGAAGTGGGAACTTCTTTATAAACTAAGAAATAAAGTTGCTCATAATCGCTTTTTGACGAAAGAAGATTTTGAACGTGTGAAAGGACTAACCTCCCAGGTCAAAGAAATTCTCAAGGTTGCAATCAATAAGCTTGGTGAAATTGATTTAGATGAGGAGGATCGAGAGTTAATAATACATTCGTACCAATCTGAATCGCCTCATGCTCATGCATATCTAGCAGAAAAAGCTGTTGCTGAATATTACATGAAAAGTGGATTTGAAATAATAGCTCCTGAGTTTCGAAGCTCTAGGTATATGACTGACTTTATTGTAAAAAATTCAAACAGTTCAATCGCAGTTGAAGTTCGATCTTTACCATTAAGAGTACTGATGGGTTCATTAAAAATGAGGTTAGAAAAATCGATATTTATTATTGAGAAGTACATGCAAGAGCAAAGTATTGACAATGGTGAACTAGTCATTGTTTTGAGGGATTACCCTGAATTTAGTACCTCTTCAAGATTCTTAGAACGAGTGCAAATGCTCAGAGATGAACTTAACTCTAATGTCCAAATAAAATTTGGAGCTATAAATCCAGAGTCTGAATTTGAATTGGTCGATTTATAATTCAGTAATAGAAAGCGACTGTCTGGCTGGCTAGCTTCAGCCAGTTAACAAACAATTTAAGAGTGATTCAGCACGCTTGGCATTTTTGGTTTGGGTTGAGTTCAGTGTTTACGGTGGTCAAATTAAGTGTCGTGGTCGCGTGCTTCACACCTTAATTGGGCGTTAACTGGCTAGGAGTAATATGGAACATATTGTAGAAATTATCAAAGCTCTGGCTTGGCCAGTGGCAGTCGTATGGCTTGGCTATCTATTCCGAAATGAAGTGAGAGGCTTAATGGGGCGTCTGACTGCATTAAAACACGGTGATACTGAGATTAGTTTTAATCGTGCTTTGGAGAAAGCAGAGCAACAAGCTTCTGAAATCCCCCAAACTGAAGAAGTTATTCACGAATCGACAGCTGAAGAACTAAGTCAAAAAGAACAGCTCTATCGGTTGGCTGAAATATCACCACGCGCCGCAATTGTAGAAGCTTGGACTTTGATCGAAACTGCAGCAGTTAAAAGTGATTTAACC
>NZ_JBGOOM010000052.1:0-1328 GCF_041439575.1 Vibrio sp. 5S239
AAGCACGTATCCTGTTGTGAATACATAGCAACAGGAGGCAAACCGGGGGAACTGAAACATCTAAGTACCCCGAGGAAGAGAAATCAACCGAGATTCCGAAAGTAGCGGCGAGCGAAATTGGATTAGCCCTTAAGCTTTTAATGATGCAGGTGAAGCCTCTGGAAAGTGGCGCAGTAAAGGGTGATAGCCCCGTAACCGACACATCATCATCAGTGAAATCGAGTAAGGCGGGACACGTGATATCCTGTCTGAATATGGGGGGACCATCCTCCAAGGCTAAATACTACTGACTGACCGATAGTGAACCAGTACCGTGAGGGAAAGGCGAAAAGAACCCCTGTGAGGGGAGTGAAATAGAACCTGAAACCGTGTACGTACAAGCAGTAGGAGCACCTTCGTGGTGTGACTGCGTACCTTTTGTATAATGGGTCAGCGACTTAATTTTAGTAGCAAGGTTAACCGTTTAGGGGAGCCGTAGGGAAACCGAGTCTTAACTGGGCGTACAGTTGCTAGGATTAGACCCGAAACCAGGTGATCTAGCCATGGGCAGGTTGAAGGTTGAGTAACATCAACTGGAGGACCGAACCGACTAATGTTGAAAAATTAGCGGATGACTTGTGGCTAGGGGTGAAAGGCCAATCAAACCTGGAGATAGCTGGTTCTCCCCGAAAGCTATTTAGGTAGCGCCTCGGACGAATACTACTGGGGGTAGAGCACTGTTAAGGCTAGGGGGTCATCCCGACTTACCAACCCTTTGCAAACTCCGAATACCAGTAAGTACTATCCGGGAGACACACGGCGGGTGCTAACGTCCGTCGTGGAGAGGGAAACAACCCAGACCGCCAGCTAAGGTCCCAAAGTATAGCTAAGTGGGAAACGATGTGGGAAGGCTCAGACAGCCAGGATGTTGGCTTAGAAGCAGCCATCATTTAAAGAAAGCGTAATAGCTCACTGGTCGAGTCGGCCTGCGCGGAAGATGTAACGGGGCTAAGCTATACACCGAAGCTGCGGCTACGTACCTTAGGGTATGTGGGGTAGGGGAGCGTTCTGTAAGCCGTTGAAGGTGGTCTGTAAGGGCTGCTGGAGGTATCAGAAGTGCGAATGCTGACATGAGTAACGATAAAGGGAGTGAAAAACTCCCTCGCCGGAAGACCAAGGGTTCCTGTCCAACGTTAATCGGGGCAGGGTAAGTCGACTCCTAAGGCGAGGCCGAAAGGCGTAGTCGATGGGAAACGGGTTAATATTCCCGTACTTCTTACAATTGCGATGGGGGGACGGAGAAGGCTAGGTGGGCCTGGCGACGGTTGTCCAGGTTCAAGTACGTAGGC
>NZ_JBGOOM010000052.1:1420-2520 GCF_041439575.1 Vibrio sp. 5S239
ACGAAGCTCTTGATCGAAGCCCCGGTAAACGGCGGCCGTAACTATAACGGTCCTAAGGTAGCGAAATTCCTTGTCGGGTAAGTTCCGACCTGCACGAATGGCGTAATGATGGCCACGCTGTCTCCACCCGAGACTCAGTGAAATTGAAATCGCTGTGAAGATGCAGTGTACCCGCGGCTAGACGGAAAGACCCCGTGAACCTTTACTACAGCTTGGCACTGAACATTGAACCTACATGTGTAGGATAGGTGGGAGACTATGAAATTGCGTCGCTAGATGTGATGGAGTCGTCCTTGAAATACCACCCTTGTAGTTTTGATGTTCTAACGTTGGTCCCTGAATCGGGATTACGGACAGTGCCTGGTGGGTAGTTTGACTGGGGCGGTCTCCTCCCAAAGAGTAACGGAGGAGCACGAAGGTGGGCTAAACACGGTTGGACATCGTGTGGTTAGTGCAATGGCATAAGCCCGCTTGACTGCGAGAATGACAATTCGAGCAGGTGCGAAAGCAGGTCATAGTGATCCGGTGGTTCTGAATGGAAGGGCCATCGCTCAACGGATAAAAGGTACTCCGGGGATAACAGGCTGATACCGCCCAAGAGTTCATATCGACGGCGGTGTTTGGCACCTCGATGTCGGCTCATCACATCCTGGGGCTGAAGTCGGTCCCAAGGGTATGGCTGTTCGCCATTTAAAGTGGTACGCGAGCTGGGTTTAGAACGTCGTGAGACAGTTCGGTCCCTATCTGCCGTGGGCGTTGGAAAATTGAAAGGGGCTGCTCCTAGTACGAGAGGACCGGAGTGGACGAACCTCTGGTGTTCGGGTTGTCATGCCAATGGCATTGCCCGGTAGCTACGTTCGGAATCGATAAGCGCTGAAAGCATCTAAGCGCGAAGCGAGCCTTGAGATGAGTTTTCCCTGGCACTATAAGTGTCCTAAAGGGTTGTCGTAGACTACGACGTTGATAGGCAGGGTGTGTAAGTGCTGCGAGGCATTGAGCTAACCTGTACTAATTGCCCGTGAGGCTTAACCATACAACACCCAAGGGGTTTTGTGGACTCAAAGAGACAGACCTTGAATGCGTTTGAAGAGACTTTTATT
>NZ_JBGOOM010000053.1:0-2417 GCF_041439575.1 Vibrio sp. 5S239
AAGGGGTGAACAACGCCTCCACCCAAACCTAAAGCATTGTGCCATAAACACTAAAACTGAAGTAGAAGCAAAAGTGCCAAGCGTTGTGAATCCCTCTTAAATTGCTTGTTAGCACACAATTTCCAAGCTGTACTCCGCTGTATTTTCACTATTAGAAGCTGTCTGTTCAAAACCCAGTTTCTTTAGTACCGAAGAGCTCCTACTATTCCAAGAATGAACACCTGCCCAAATACTACCTTGATAACCCGAACTACAAACATGTGATAACAAAGCTTTGCACATTTGCGTCGCTAAACCCTGCCCCCAGAATTCCGGATTAACCCAATAAGCTAAAGCCAAACGATTTTCCTGAGGAAGCAATGTGACCTGACCAATAACTTGGGAGTTGTGCAATCGGCGACAGCTCCAAACATAACATTTGCCCATATTCCATTCTGACATACGATTTGAACACCAATTCTCAGCTTGAGTTAGAGTTTTAATGTTTGCTAATGGAAGCGACTCAGGAAATAAATCGGAGTTCACTGCGGTTAATAAATACACTGCATCAGCGATTTCAATTGGAGTAAATACAAAACTTGAACATTCAAATTTTCTTGCGAATTTCAAAGCCTTCTCCTTGTGTGCTAACGCCGCGTTAAGGGGTGAACAACGCTGACACCCAACTTAAACCATTGTGCCATAAACACAAAAGCTAAACTTTGAACCAAAACTGCCAAGCGTTGAGAATCCCTCTTAAACGCTTTGTTATGGCTTACAACTCACAACGAACAGAAACGTTAATCTGTTGTTCTATATGAACTTAACACGTTCGTCTAAGCACTCATTAGAACCCATTTCAAATTCGCGGCATATCCAAGGACGATTTTCATAAATTGTGCACATTAAAGTGTCTCTGTCTAAAGCGGCACACCAACCATCATTTAATCGCATCATTGTTTCACCACCATACTGATCGCGTGCGATGAACTCTTCTGGCACTCCAGTATCCGAGATAATCATAACTTCAAGGCGGCAGCAGCAAGCTTGGCAGTTTGCGCAAGATACATTTGAGGAAGAAGGTGTATTAGTTGGTATAAGCATAAGTAACTACAGTTTAGTCAATTGTGCATGATACCGTAAATTTGATGTGAACAACCTTCATTTCTGAGATTGTTGGCCTTGTGAGCCATAACGCCTGCATAACACGTTTGCTACGATACAGACTTAGCTGAATTTTAACGCCTTAATCACTGAAACTAAAGACAAACTGACAACGCCGAGTGTAGCAAATCGTGTTGATGCATTTGTTATATTGCCTACTAAAAATTACAGTGTTGACTCTCACAAGGTACACCATCGCCATCACCATCCATTTTTGTATTTGGACAGTTAGCAATATAGAACTTAGCTTCGTCACATGACCTCATTTCACTGCAATAAGTTTTACCATCACAGCTAAAACCCATATTTTCATACTCTGGCATTGTGTCAAATAAAGGAGCTGAGTCATTTTTAGAGACGTTATTTTTTGACAACAATTGATAGCCAAGTATGCCGATTGAGATAACAGCCAACAGCAAAATTTTTGTTACGAAAGAGCTTCTAGATTTAGATGGTTGAACCCCAACTAAAGAAATCAGTTTAGCGTTTGTTTTATCATCTTTATACTCAAGTTGAAATTCAACTTCATCGCCTACTTTTAGTCGACGGTAGCCCTTTTTAAACTGAGATATATGAGCAAAAATCTCACCAGCCGCATTATGACTCTGAATAAATCCAAAACCACGATCATCAACCCATTTTATAATTTTGCCCTTCATACCTTTCCTTTTCGCCGGCAATATAACGCCGCGTTAAGTGGTGAGCAACGCTACCACTGCACTCAAGACATTATGCCATAAACACTGATGCATATCTTTGAACTGAAGCCGCCAAGCGTTGGGAATCCGTCTTAAACGCTTTGTTATGTGCTCAGGTGCACTTATGTCGTTTCACTTCTACAATTTAACGATAAGGAGTAAATCATGAAGTACTTATTAACGTTAATGTTAGTCATGAGTTCTAGCTTGAGCTTCGCAAATGCTTGGTTAGACCGACAACATCAATATGTTCAAAACTATGTGATGATGGCTGGCACTCTGCTGCAAACAGCAGAACAACACAGTAGGCAATGTAGTGGTAACTGGTCTCACGACAAACTAATGAAAAGAATATATAAGAAGTATCGTGAACTCAAAATCCAAGACACGGAAATGCATGATGCCGGTGTAGCCACCTACGAAATGAAAGTAACTGTGGATTATCTTGTTCGAAACTCCAACGTTTCCTGCGGAGAGCTTCGAAGTACCATTTATAGTATACTCGAGTCATTTCCCAAATGACACATAACGCTAAGCTAAGTAGTGAGCAACGTAATACGAAGCCACCGCATAACA
>NZ_JBGOOM010000054.1:0-2352 GCF_041439575.1 Vibrio sp. 5S239
GAACGGCGGACTGTTAATCCGTATGTCGCAAGTTCAAGTCTTGCAAGGGGAGCCACATTCAAAAAAGCCAAGTCGAAAGACTTGGCTTTTTTTCGTTTGAACAAAAGCAAACTCTATTCAATATACTCATCAGCTCTACCCTTAATCAGTCTCGATAAATTGAGTTATCTCCTTCTAGTACTCTTACTACAGCAGCAGATTCTAAGTTCTATAAAGAGTCCCCCACTCCAACAGAACCACTCATCCCAAAGTTCATAACACGCTAATCTTCACATCAAAAAAAACAGAACCGAGTTCTGTTACTTTTTTTTCTTCGAAAATTTAATCTCTATCATGTTTTGATGTCTTTCTAATATCTGCCTTACACCACTTAGATTAAGATTCGATGAATTATACCTAATACTAATTATTGAATCGCTGCGCGGGGAAATATGAAACTAAAAACGCAAGCTTACTTATTATCGGGCATCATATTGATCGCCCTGCTAGCACTGACGGCTACTGGTTTATGGACATTGAGAGTCGCTAGCAACATGGACAACAAGGCTCGTGTGACAGAGCTATTTAAGAGTGCATACAGCATCCTTACTGAAGTCGAGAAGATGGCGATTGATGGCACTCTAGAAGAAGATCAAGCTAAGAAACTGGCTACTCGCCTTCTTCGCAACAACATCTATAAAGATAATGAATATGTTTACGTAGCCGATGAGAACATGACGTTTGTCGCGACACCATTAGATCCTCAACTACACGGAACCAGCTTTAACGACTTTAAAGATGGCGACGGCAATAGTGTTGGTCAGCTAATCCAAAGAGTACTTGGTAATCGTACTGGCCAGATCATTGAGTATACCTGGACACAAAAACTGCCAGATGGAACGATTGAAGAAAAACTGTCTATTGCAGAGAAAACGCCACATTGGGGCTGGGTTGTCGGCACCGGTATCGGATTCAATGAAGTTAACGCTCGTTTTTGGTCTACTGCTCAATGGCAGCTATTCCTTTGTGTGGTGATTGCTGGTCTTATTCTATCGAGCCTAATTGTATCTATTAAACGCATGCTAGCGCTTCTTGGCGGCGAACCTAAAGATGTACGAGAAGCAGTACAAGCCGTAGCTCAGGGGCGAATTCAAACCTCTTTCGAAACTCAGGCAGCTGACGGCAGTATTTACCAGGCCGTACAACAAATGAGTAAGTCACTGGCAGAGCTAGTATCAAACCTTAACGCTTCAATGCTGGCCTTAAGGGGCGAACTGCAGCGCGTCGAAGATCGCGCTGGGTCAATTGCTCAACTGACAGAGACCCAACAGCAATCAACAGAGATGATCGCGACAGCAATGACCGAGATGGCCTCTTCAGCCAATAACGTTGCTGATTCAGCTAGCGATACCGCGCGTAACACAGATGAGGCCGACAAACAGAGTCAGCATACCCAACAACTCATTCACAACACAGTAGATAACATTCAAGGCCTAGCGGGCCAACTAGGCACAGCCAGCGAAGCTGTCGCTAACCTAGATAACGATGTAAACAACATTGCAAAAGTATTGGATGTTATTGGTGATATAGCGGAGCAAACTAACCTATTGGCACTCAATGCAGCCATTGAAGCAGCTCGAGCTGGCGAACAAGGTCGTGGATTTGCGGTTGTAGCAGATGAGGTTCGTAACCTTGCAGGCCGAACACAATCGAGCACCAAAGAAATCCAATTAATGATTAATAACCTTCAAGAAGGATCTCGCAACGCAATTCAAACCATGGAAGTTTGTGCCGCGACTAGTGAAAGCACCGTAACTGAGTCTCAAAACGCCTCTGAAGCACTACAACAGATTGTTGTCGCACTAGAGTCTATTTCATCAATGAGTCATCAAATCGCAACAGCGGCCGCTGAGCAGACTCAGGTGAGCGATGATATATCGAAGCGTATCAATATGATCGAAGAGAGCGGTAACCAACTGAGTAATGTCGTGACAGAAAGTCATAACAGCACCCAAACTCTCGCCTCTCTTTCCAACGAATTAGAAGCTTGGGTTAATAGATTTGAAGTAAGGTACTAAACTCTCGGAAAAGCTCTTAAATAAAAACGCACGTTTCCATACGTGCTTTTTTTATTTAGGCATCCATTCAGTGTAGTTAACCGTAGTTTCATGATCTTTTAGGGCATGCTAGATCTAGGTTTTTCTTCCTAAATGGACAAAAACAACCCACTAAGTATAGAAAAACATCAAACAATACTTTTTTTGCAATTTAGTGTTGACCCAGAACGCGAAAACACGTTTAATACACCTCGTTGCCCGGATAGCTCAGTCGGTAGAGCAGCGGATTGAAAATCCGCGTGTCGGTGGTTCGATT
>NZ_JBGOOM010000055.1:0-2337 GCF_041439575.1 Vibrio sp. 5S239
ACACCTAACCATTGTGCCGTAAACACTGAAGCTAACTCAAACCAAAAATGCCGAGCGTTGCGAATCCGTCTTAAACACATTGTTATGTGTAATTTTCTATGTACTTCCTTAAGGACTCTTTCGGTTCAAACAAAGGACTAACTGGAAGTTTAAGATTCAGTTTTTCTATTTCTACTGCCGAAAAGCCAAAGGTATTTTCAAACTCACGCCAGTTATTTTTGCTAACTTTTTTTATGATTCGAGAATCCAGCAACAGCTGGGAAAACTCTTCAGGGCTATACCCCTTAGTCTCGGCAATAAAATGTTGTGCTGAGGAAATTCGACCTTGCACCAACGATAAATAAAACCTTGCGATGTCATTGACGTGGATATATTGGTTATGACCTTGAGATGGTATAGCTAATTGAATCGTTTGGTCAGATAAAGAGTCGACAATTCGCCTTAGCTGACAGTTTTCACCTCCATAAACCAAACTAGGACAATAAACTACATGCCACTTATTTTTAATAGCACTACCTATTGTAACTGCGTCCAGTTTCACCACACCTAGAGGCTTCAACCTAAACACTTTGAGGTCATTGTGAGAAGCATTACCGAACAGCCAAACGCCCGATGTGTGAATTTTGGTCGCACCTTCAGCCGCTAGCCTATCCAACTGCGTTAGCAGCTTGGACTCTATATCAACTATTTCCTCTGGCGAAAATTCTGACCAATGTGGACGAGCACAATTTACAACAACATCAAAGTAACCAGAAAAATCTGCGGGCACTTTAGTGAGCTTTCTAGTATCAGGTAGGATACCGCTAGCCCTGCTGTATGTCGAAATTTCAAAACCACTTTCAACAAACATCTTCGTCACGTGGCTACCAATATATCCATTGGCTCCTGCTATAAGTACTTTCATTCTTTCCCTGAACTCTGGATTACACATAACGCCGCGTTAAGGGGCAGCAACGCGCCACCCCAAACTTCAATTTACCACCGTAAATACAAATGCCGATATTTGAGCCAAACTCGCCACGCGTTGACTGTCCCTCTTGAACGCTTTGTTATGTGCGTGCTTCCACTACAGCGATACATAGGTTTCATCTGTAACCGTCTCTCCGTCAGGATTTGTCCATGTTAACCGTGCATTGTATGCCGTTGGACTACCTAGATGAATTGCCGCCAACAAGCTTAGTTCGCTTCCAGGAGACAGCTTTGGAGCAGGTAATTTAGAACTCACGTCCGAACAGACAAGAGGATTATATCGAGGATTATCAACAAGCAAATCAAAGCTGATATCTTTGGCATCTACACTGCTAATATTGGTAATAACAAACTTGTAACCATTACCCGATTTCACTAGATCAAGTTTTAAACGAGCTGTCGATTTTTCTTTGTCTTCGCGAAGTAATATTTCAAGCTGCTTTTTAGCTAGATCCGCTGTTGCCCTCTGCATATCTAAGCTTTCTCGTTGAAG
Source organism: Vibrio sp. 5S239 (assembly GCF_041439575.1). Lineage (NCBI taxonomy): Bacteria > Pseudomonadati > Pseudomonadota > Gammaproteobacteria > Vibrionales > Vibrionaceae > Vibrio > Vibrio sp. 5S239. The sequence continues at coordinate 1,463 of NZ_JBGOOM010000055.1, forward strand.
CTTTCGTTGACCATTCCAGACAACTAGACTTATTAAAGCAGCCAACGAGGACAGTATTACTGATAATGTTTCATATTCACTCATCCATTGTTTCCTCTAAAGCACATAACGCCCTGCTAAGTGGCTGACAACATAACACAAAACTTAAACAAGCCACCGTAAACACAGAGCATACTTTGAAGTAAATTCGCCGAGCGTTGGCAGTCCGTCTTAAGCAGTTTGTTAGGTTTATTGGCAAAGGAGTCTTATGTTTCCTGTCTGTTCATCATATTCATGATTTGGAATAAGCAGTGGTAGTTTTGACAACTCCAAGCCTTTTGATTTTGCTCCCCACTTAACAGGCCTACCTGTCGTGTCATAGTAAACTTGATTATCGTAGTCGATAAAACCAGGCTGCCATCCATCGCTAAGGTAACTTAGGTCTTCTGATTCATCGAACCATTCTGGACTAATCAGAGTTACTATCGCTCCATTAACAGGACTGCGGTCCCAAAAAACAAAATACTCAGGAACAACTGAACGCTCTGCTTCAGAAACGTAATTGAGGGGGTATTTATCTTTAGGCCACCAAGAAGGGTATCGTTCATCAAAAATACTACCACTATGTTTTTTAGCTTTAGCGATTTCCACCTCACTTCGTCTGTAAACATTGACCCTTAGTTCTCCTTGCTGAACTCTCACCATTTGACCTGCTTCCAATCTATTTGATTGGATAATTTCCTCTGAGCAATATTCTGAAGTTACAGGATTACCATGCGCTATAAACGCAGCAAACACTCCCATTAATACTAGTAATCTGTTGATAATAACTCCTTAAAACCTAACGCTAAGCTAAGTAGTGAGCAACGTAATACGAAGCCACCGCATAACACCTT
>NZ_JBGOOM010000056.1:0-2319 GCF_041439575.1 Vibrio sp. 5S239
AAGCGCTTAAGACAGACTCGCAACGCGTGGCATTTTTACTATGCGTTGATTTATGCGTTTAAGGTGTTATGCAGTGACTTCGAATTACGTTGCTCACTACTTAGCTTAGCGTTAGCATTGCAAGGAAGCTATGGAATTTGTATTCGAGAACTCAGTTGTAAAAGTAAGCTCAGAGGACATAAGGTCTGCTGGTGACGATGCTGATATTACTATTTCTGAAGAAATAGGCTTCGATCGCAGGACTACAGTTGAAATTACGGAAGGTAATTCGGTTACCCGAATAGCATTACTATGGTCGCATTTTTCCAGTACAACAGAAGCTTCTTTGCATTGGAATGAGGATAATCACGTTTTGTTTCTCGGAGCTGGTAGTGTTTCAGCGGTCATTGATATTTTAAATAAACGTATACTAGACATTAATTACCCAGAATTGTTTTGGGGTTGGAAGTATCTGAAAGGAAATATTTTAGAACTTGGTGAGTTAGATTGTCGCTTGTATGCCTCTAGTGGTCAGATTATAGGTCAAGCACCAGTAGATCCTCCATATGATTACAAGGTAACTGATAAAGGTGTTTTCTTTTTCAGTATTGTTGCGGGTAAAACGAGTATCAAGTTAAAGCAATGCTAACAAACAGTTCAAGCAGACCAAAAACGCGTGGCATTTTTAGTTTGCGGTGGGTTTAGTGATTAAGGTGGCTTGCAGAAACGACATTTATGCGTTTTTGGCTACTTAACTGGGCGTTATATGCTATTACTGGCCAACCTTATCTACATCACATTAAGTCTTTAAATTTAATAGTAAAATCATTGATCATTTATTATGGAGGATTAGCTATGCCAGGCGCATTTGCACATATAACAGCTGTTAATTTCGCAATAAGTAATTCAAATCTCAAATCATTAAATATGCCTAAAAAAGCAAAGTTAGCTCTCAGTCGAAATCAAAAATTCGTTGAGCTAGGCTGTGTCAGTCCTGACTTTCCTTATTTAAAATTAGGAAGTCCAGACCAAAATGAATGGGCCGATAAGATGCATTATGAGAAAGTAGGCGTCTTAATAAGAAAAGCAATATTACTTGTAAAAAATTTATCAGGCGAGGATCAAGAAAAAGCATTTGCTTGGCTTTGTGGTTTTGTTGCCCATGTCATTTCTGATATTACAATTCACCCTGTTGTTGAGATGAGAGTTGGGCCATACCATGAAAATTCTCAAGAACATCGAATTTGTGAGATGAATCAAGATGCGTATATATGGCCAAAGTTAAACTTAGGTGAAATCGGTTATGCTGAAAGGGTGAACAATAATATTGGATCTTGTAACGATCCTACAAACCCATCGAATTTAGATAGAATAATTACTAAGCTATGGGAAACTTGCTTAAAGGATGTTTTTCCTGAAAAAGCTGACTCTACACATCCTGATATTAACGGTTGGTATAAAGGCTTTCAGTTTATAGTTGATAATATTGAAGAGGGTTATCGACTTTTTCCTTTAGCTAGACATGTTGCTGCGAAACAAGGGTTGGTTTATCCAAGTTTGGAAGAGATAGATGAATCTTATATTAAAGCTTTGAAAACACCTTGTGGGATAGAAGATTATGATTCAATTTTCGAACGAGCAGTTGAAAATGTGAAGCAATACTTGTGTTACTTGTCTAACGCTGTTTTTGATGATGGTAGTGTTGATATGTTTTTAAATTGGAACTTAGACACTGGTCGTTGTGAAAAGGAAATGTTGACTGCTTGGAGTAATTCATGAAATATCTAAACTTATTAATATTATCAATGTTAACTGCTGGATGCGCTGTATCTAAACCATATAACGATGAAAAAATGTATGACTTAGCTTCCCAATTTAAAGATCTTGCTCAAACTGTCGATGGATCCATTAAATTTGGTGATGTCATGATTGATAGCGGTGCACAGGCCTTAGAAATTGTTTCAACAGAGCAACCTGATAAGGTTGCACCTTTTGTTAAATATACAATTAAAGCTGAAATGCAAGGCGACAATGCCGTACTTCTATTGTGTGAAGAAGATGTTGCCTTAATCGAAGATGCAGGGTGTAACGCTGTACTTGATAAAGTTTATTGGCATGAACTTAAAAGTAATAGTTGTGTGATTACATTGCAAAGTAATCAGGTATGCAATTAGAGAACGCATATAACAAAGCATTTAAGAGTGATTCCCAACGCTTGGCATTTTTAGCTCAAGGTTGGGTTTCGTGTTTACGGCGCAATGGTTTAGGTCAGGTGACAGCGTTGCTCACACCTTAATGCGGCGTTAGTTTGCAAAGGGCAGAAAAGCGTTTGTAGTCTAA
>NZ_JBGOOM010000057.1:0-2158 GCF_041439575.1 Vibrio sp. 5S239
GTGCGACGTGAAGTCGTATGAAGCGCTGTTCACCGCTAAACGAGTGAATCATCTGTATCACCAGATGAACCTAGGAGCCTGAATAAAGTAGCGGCTTTGACAATGTAACGAAGGTTGGTATTTTCCAATCGGGATTGAAATCGTGAGAGGACGATCCTCCTGATAACCACAACATCGGGTGAGTGCTAGGTAGTCAGCATGATGAACATAAGTGAATCCGCGTAAGGTGCGTTATGTTGTGAAACAGCGGAAGTGGTTAATACGCTGTAGCCAAAAGGCACGAGAGTCGGAAAGAGATTGCCCCATGCTCTTTCGTGATCATTGAACTCTCCGCACCATAGCGGGCATCTAAACTGACATTGCGTGACATACGGAACACGGTAAGCCTGTATCACTCCCTACGGGAAAGCCTCTGTGGCCGATAGTGATGCGGGTAGAGGAGGTTGGAAAAAGCAAAGGCTGCATTGTAATGACGCAGATACAGGTTTGTGCCTGATCACGAAAGTGAGCCCACTTCCAACTGGTCTCTCGTTGCGAGAGAGTTTGAAGAACTTTATTAAGGAAGAAAAGCAAATGACGATTTCGAATGAGATTAGTGCATCTTCTGACAGTGCACTGTGGCAATCCATTAACTGGAAGGCCGTAGAGGCGAACGTCTTAAAGCTTCAAATGCGTATCGCAAAGGCAACTAGAGACGGTAAACACGGCAAAGCAAAAGCATTGCAATGGATACTAACTCACTCTCGCTCAGCAAAACTTCTTGCTGTTAAGCGAGTTTCTCAAAATAAAGGCAGTAAAACGCCTGGAATAGACGGCGTTGTCTGGAACACAGACACGCGTCGTATGAAAGCAGTAAATCAACTGAGTCGGAAAGCTTATCAAGCGAAACCACTCAGGCGTATCTATATCCCCAAAAAGAATGGCAAGCTTCGACCTCTGGGCATCCCATGCATGATAGACAGAGCACAACAAGCGCTACACCTATTATCGCTAGAACCCATATCAGAAACAACTGCCGACCCGAATAGTTATGGCTTTAGAGCAAATCGTAGCACGGCTGACGCTGTCGACCAGTGCTTCAAGTGTTTGGCTTTAAAGAAATCGGCTAAATGGGTTCTTGAAGGAGATATTAAAGCTTGCTTCGACAAAATCGGGCATCAATGGCTTATGGATAACATCGCCATCGATAAACGGATGTTGGAGCAATGGCTAAAGTCAGGCTTTGTAGACAAAGGGCTGTTTTACGACACCGACGAAGGCACTCCTCAAGGCGGAATTATATCCCCCACCTTGATGTTGATGACGTTATCGGGTCTCGAACAGCGCATTAAGTCTACCGCGCTTAAGAAAGGAGCAAGAGCTAACTTTATTGGATATGCCGACGATTTCGTCGTCACTTGCGCTTCAAAGGAAGTGCTCGAGAACGATATCAAACCGTTGATTGCTGATTTCTTAGCGGAAAGAGGCTTAACATTATCCGAAGAGAAAACGCACATTACTCATATCAACGATGGCTTTGATTTTCTTGGGTTCAACCATAGGAAGTACAAAGGGAAACTGCTCATCAAGCCGAGTAAATCCAATACGTTGATGTTCTTAAGCAATCTGCGTGAACTCATCAAAAAGCACGTAACCCTTCCAGTGAATGATCTTATCAAACTGATAAATCCTAAACTCAGGGGATGGTCGAACTATTATCGGCACTGCGTAGCTAAACAGGTATTCGGATATGTAGGTCACAAGTTATTCCATACGTTATGGCACTGGGCTAAAAGGCGTCATCCAACAAAGTCTAAAACTTGGATTGCCCTAAAATACTTCATCAACCGAAAAGGCCAATGGCAGTTTCACGGTTGGCAGAAGATCATGGATATGGATTGCCAGTTCAATCTCTTCCAAATAGCCAAAGTGCCAATAGAAAGGCATGTGAAAATCCGAAGTGCAGCGACACCCTTTGACCCTCTTTACCAAGAATACTTGGTAAAGAGAAAATCTAAAAGGCTAGCTCGTAACTCTTGGAACGAACCTGCTTCGACTGCTTTATAAGTTGCTGGGTATCAAACGATGCCTTCGTGGAGGCTTGAGCCTAGTGCAGTGAAAGTTGCACGCTGGGTTCTTAGGGAGACGGCACTTGGTAACAAGTGTCGTCCACCCGACA
>NZ_JBGOOM010000058.1:0-2051 GCF_041439575.1 Vibrio sp. 5S239
CCGAGGTCCACGGATTTGCAATCCGCTGCATAGCCACTCTGCCAAGGCGCCTTTAATTCAACGCTTTCAGGGTTTAGATTAGCTACACCGCTGCGTTCGGGTGCTTACTTTACGGATTGAAGGGCGATAGTCAAACAAAAAAGTGAATTTAAACTTCGCTTGCTGACATTTAAATCAAATTGCTGCATGTTCGATCTCTTTAATCAAAAAACACACAGCAAAATGGGCCAAATTAAAGTGTCTTGGCACTACCACTTCTTCATAAAACGACCAACCAAGCTCGGGTGATACGCCCAACAATGATCAAACATCGTCATGAGTTGAGGGTTGCCGTATTTAGAAAGACTCACCGCATGGAAACGGTTTTTGTGCGTTTTAAGTTTCTCGACTTGAGCAATCATCTCATCAGACTGCTTAGGCGCGATAAAGTCAGAAAGTACAATCAAATCAGCATTCTTATATTTATCGCCCATCATCAAATCAATCGACTTCATCAGAACAGGCTCTAGATCCGTACCACCGTGGAATGAGTAACTTAAAAAGTCACTCGCTTCGCGCAAGCCATCTTGTCGAGTCAATTCATAAGTAATGTGTTCTGAAGAGAACAAAATCACGTAACAGTCTCTCTCTTCCGCGAGCGCGATTTGCATCAAGGCATACGCCATTGCTTTGGCAGATTGCTCTGGGAAGCCACTCATTGAGCCAGACGCGTCCACACAAACGATGAATGGACCTTTTTCAATATCGACGTTCTTGCTATCTGGCTTTTGCGCCTTCACTTTGCGTAACGTACGAGACTTCCCTTGCGAACGGTAGCTCAATAAACGCTTGTCAGCCAAGTGCTTATAGAAGATAACTTCAAGCTCAGGGTAAGCTAAAAACATGGTTTCGTTTGGCAGCATCTTATTGAGGTCATCACTCTCGTGAATCCCTACAATGTCATCAACCGCTTCATCGCTTTTCTCTTCCACCATCTGCAGTTCTTCTACAGGGGCTTTGTGCAACGAAGGATCATCTTCCTCACCAGCCATACGGCCAAGCTTTTCGGCGATCTCTTGAAGACCTTTATGTTTATTTAAAAACTCGGCATGGCGCTTCATTACGGTTAAGTCAGTTTTACTCAACTTAGCCGATGCCATATCCCACAAGCGCCCCACACTGCCTTCATCACCAGACTCCGTCACTTTATCCATGTTTTTCATGGTTTCCATGCGCTGGTATAGATCGGCTAAGACTTTCTCTTTGCTGGTTTCAAGTTCGGTAACTTGCGCTTGCTTGATCGCGTCAGACAGTGATTGATACCACTGATCGCAGAAATAGTGCGGGAACATCGCATTGTAAACGCCCTTATTGTGTTCCATTAGGCGTCTAGCTTGAAGATAAAACGCTGAGTGCCACTCCAACTTTTTGATGACACTGTCAATTTCATCAAAAAACTGGGACTCATCCCAGTGGATCACTTCTTGGTAAAGTGCGATTTCTTCTTGGAATCGGTCGGTCTCACATACTTTAGTGACGCGCTTTTTCACTTTACCGCGCCATTTAACCAAGTGGTTTTTTACCGACGTTTTCACGCCTTTGTTCTCAGCCGCCATCATGACCTGAGAACGAGCGATGAGATCATTCATCGCGGTATCTATGATGCCTGAGTCAGCAACCATTAAAGCAAGGTTTAAGCCGTCTGCTCCTAACATACTTGTCTCCCCTTACTCGAAGTACTGGCTCATAAACTTAATACGCTGAGCAATCTTGGCACTCTTCACTTTCGTGGTTTCAAGATCTTGCGTGACCGCTTGCAAACTTGCTTCCATCGCTTTAGGGAGCTCTGGGTCAATGTAGTTATGAGGCAGTGCATCATGGAATTCAGTGCGGACTCTTTTCAACTTAAACTCAGCTTCGGTTAACTGCTCTAACGCTCTCTCTGCGCCAGTCAGCCACTTGTTGTAAAGCTCTTGGTTTAAACCATCAGAGGTAACCACACTCACCAATACTGAACGATTCGCGATATCTTTTATGACTAATTGATTCGATGCATCAAGATCCAGCTTCAA
>NZ_JBGOOM010000059.1:0-1857 GCF_041439575.1 Vibrio sp. 5S239
GCATACTAAAAATGCCACGCGTTGCGAATCTGCCTTAAGCGCTTTGTTAGTTTGCTACCGTGATGAAGCCAAAGGTTTAGCGCCAAGGTGCTGAATTAGCTCTAAAACTAATGGCTTTAAACCCAAAAGTAAAACGGACAGCTCAGAATTTAAACCCAACCAACAAAACGCACTTGGCTAAGAAGCGACAGACGACAAACAACGACGGTTTGAAGTGCTTTAACTGGCAAAGGATTCGTTCGACCAACCTGACAACCAAATATGACCAAGCAATTTGTTAACGAATTAGCCGCCAAGAAAAAGAAAACGCACCAAAGAACTAGCAATAATGTTAGAACCAGTAAGTGACTCACTCACCGCAAACGCTTCCAACATAGTGCCACCGGAAAGTTCGTGAGATTGGAAGACGAACAGGTGAATAGCTAGAACGCAGAACAAAGCTTTTAGACCACAAACGCTTTTCTGCCCTTTGCAAACTAACGCCTTGCTAAGGTGCGGCTAACCACCACGAAACCCGAGCAAAGCCACCGCAATCACTAAACCCAACCGAACCAAAATCGCCAAAGGTTAGCCGTCACTCTTAAGCAATTTGTTATATTTACATTTCGAAGTATTTTTGACCATTCTCCCAATCATGTTGCAAAATATCATTAAGGTGAAATGTGCCATTTTTTAACCAGTGATTTTGATCACTGAAAAGATGGTTAACCATAAAATTTGCCCAGAAGTCTTCAATGGTTTCAACTCCATCAATTAAAGCCTGCACTGCATAGCCTATGACACGCATAGTTAAAGTATTTGTAAGATGGTAATACCACTCAACCCTCTTGGGATCTATGTCTTCAGAGTTAAGTTCACTAGAGCCCTCATGGAATATTGCACAGCGATATTGATACATTTCCTTAATTTCTTTAACCCACACTTTCCCCATTGGATTGATATTTGACTTGAATTTTTCATTGTCGACAAGAGTATCCATGATTGCTTTAGAATCTGCACCTCTTGGTGCGCCGATAACCATACAATACCTACGAACAAAAGCACTGTCCGTGCACTCTTTATCAGGCAACATAGCTTCAAGACCTATCCAGTTAAATGCAAACTTATGCGTAATGTGCGAGGAAAACTGTGCTTCACGTTCCCACTCTAGGCATTTATAAATCCGTTTACCTAGATCATTTAATGTCCCTCTTAGAAAATGACCTAGTAACCAATCCCAAACGTCAGTTTCTAAGGCCTTAACAATACCTGGACCAAATGGTGAATTAGAGCTTGTTATAGGTTCAAAGTTTCCTTCGTTGCAAACAACTCCAATAGCCTTTCCTTGACTGCGATCCCAATTAATAAATCGAGCTTTAGCCGAGAAGTACTTTTTGTTAAATAGAGCCAAAGCCATATCCGCTACAATAAGCGCATTTTTAACTGTATCTTCATCAGTGTTTACTGTTGGTACGATTAGCAATTTTGGGTTATTTAGCGTTAGTTTTTCAGATGCTTCTAGTCCAAAACTTTCAAACGAAGATTTTAAAGATGATGAGAAGGGACTTTTCATTGATTCTGGAAGATCACTAACTTTACAAATATACATGTCAGGACCAAGTCCTAAGGGAACTACTGGTGTAGTAATCATGCCTGTAACAACTACAGCAACCCATTGTTGGTACTTTCCTAAATCGATTGTTTTCACTATATCCCTCGTAAATATAACGCTAAGCTAAGTAGTGAGCAACGCAATACGAAGTCACCGCATAACACCTTAAACACATAAATCAACGCATACTAAAAATGCCATGCGTTGCGAATCTGCCTTAAGCGCTTTGTTAGTTTGCCACCGCGATGAAGCCAAAGGTTTAGCGC
>NZ_JBGOOM010000060.1:0-1828 GCF_041439575.1 Vibrio sp. 5S239
GCAGCTCAGAATTTAAACCCAACCAACAAAACGCACTTGGCTAAGAAGACTTTCGAAGATGCCGACAGCCACAAATACCACCTTTCAATGCTCCCGCTTAACTTTCAAAACCAAAGAAGAAGCGCGCAAAAACGTTGAGAAATGAATCTTACTAACACGAAAGAATTGAATGGCACGGAAGCTAATTAACCGAAAAACTGACTACGCGAGATGCCTATTTCGATGAAAAAGTCTTTGGAAAATAACAGGTGAATAGCTAGAACGTAGATCAAGACTTTTAGACCACAAACGCTTTTCTGCTCCTTGCAAACTAACGCCGCATTAAGGGGTGAGCGACGCCAAACACCACAGCTTCGACAAACCACTTAAAACACAAAAGCTGAATTTAGACGAAAACCGCCAAGCGTTGCGAATCCCTCTTAAATGCTTTGTTATAAGGAGGGTTCACCTATTGTCCACATTTCAACTTCTATACTTTCTTTTTCATCACCCCAGTCTTCTTTGTAACCCTGCTCGATGTAATCGAAATTTGCGGAAATCTCATACTTTTCCAAAATACTTCTACCTGTAAGTAAACCATCGTCAGGTCTAAACCGCTTATAGTAGGTTTCGTCAAAGAACACAGTTACTTCACTAGAAAAAAGGTTGGGATAACAAAGAAGTACAGCTACCCAAGACTTACCTTTTTCGTTGTTTGGCTTTGCATTAACCATATGGTTGGCGGCTATAAATAACTGCTCTAAAGCCTCTTTCTGCCACTCAAACTTGGAACTAGAACCTTGGATTAAGCGATCAAGTGTCCAAATTTTGAAGTTAGTGTATTGCTCACCATCCCGCTCTGGATAATAACCTCGAAACTCTTCAGCCCACACTTTTAGGGCACGTATGTGCCTTTCTGGATTTCGTACTTTCTGTTTTGGACGATGAAAGCTAATTCTTCGCATATCTTCCTCCTTATAACGCCCAATTAAGGGGTGAGCAACGCTACCACCCAACTTAAAGCATTGTACCGTAACCACTAAAATTGAAGTAGAAGCAAAAATGCCAAGCGTTGGGAATCCCTCTTAAATTGTTTGTTATAAGAAAAATTACTTATAGGACTTATGCATTTGAGTTGATTTATTTTCAAGATCAAATTTTGCTTCATACAAATGAAGCATCAATGCTTCTAGCAAGTCTATTGCTAAAGACAAGTCCTTTCTTTGGGGCGAAATCAATTTATGTGCAGCACTATCACCCATGAATTTTAGAGTTAACAGCCCTTCGGTAATACTTTTGGGCATCCCTAAGATGTCGTTTAGTTTTTCTATTTTTATATGAAACTTCCAAGCTATATCATCAGTGATACCTTGGTCTATGCATATCGCTTCGAGCAATGTTCGTATGGCTGTTGCAGTAGGAATTGCTAGATCGTACCTAAACGAAGTAACAATATCTCGATATAAATCCTGAAGTTCATCTTTGATGTAACAAAAACTTTTAGGGTTGCGATGGCTAAAAGTATGTTCTGGATAAAAGGTAGACACATACACTTGCTCAAACCCATCATTCATACCAGCGCATGTATATTTATCTTCTAAGCAAGCAGAATCACAACCCATACAAACCCAAAACGTATATTCAGATTCCTCTAAAGGTGAGCTTTCATCCACACGACCATCATCTTCATCAAAATATACGATTTTTGTATGGGAACTCTTAGCTGTGTGATTCGTTGTTCGATTACAGCTGTTACAGTGAATTTTTTTAATTTCGCCCATTGTTTGCCTTTTCTTATAACGCTAAGCTAAGTAGTGAGCAACGCAATATGAAGCCACCGCATAACACC
>NZ_JBGOOM010000061.1:0-1615 GCF_041439575.1 Vibrio sp. 5S239
TATGTAGCAGAAAAATTGTAACTTGAGGCATTATAGAGAACAACCATGAACCAACAAAACATAACTATCTAACTGTATTTATTCGGTTAATTTATCATTTTAGTTCATAGCCGTTCATTGCGTTACATTACCAAATCGCACTGTTAAGGTGTGAGCAACGCAATGCCGATGCCGCCGCATACCACCTTAATCACTAAAACCAACGCATAGTAAAAATGCCACGCGTTGCTAATCACTCTTAAACAGTTTGTTATGTCGAAACTACAAAGATACACTTTCCTCAAATCCAGCACACGTAACTTTCAAAGTAGAACTGGAAGAATGTGGCTTTAACGGTATGAAAGAAAAATGTGCTATTTGTTTATTATCCAGAAACCCCAGCCATGCTTTACCGTTATGCTTGTTTAACGGCACCATTGTCATCGCAGGGAATGAAATCGTTTTACTGGTTATATTACTGTTGAACAAACTCGACTTTTCATAGCCTTGCATATAATAGCCTTGTCCAAGCTCCTCGCCATAGCTCAAACTAAAATCAAAACAAGGTGCTTCATCGTTATTAAATACAAAAACCTTATAACAATCCTTTTCACCTGAGCATGTTGTTTTTTCAGTTTCAATACTCAATTTCGTTGTTTTAGCCTGTAGAGAAATATAAAGCGAATATCCTGCGATACCAAGTGAAAATATAGCAACCATTAACGTTAATTTTTCGTTGATTGTTAATTTAAAATTCATTGTTTTCTCCTTAGACATAACGCCTTGCTAAGCTGTGAGTTAACGTGTGCCATGTCTGAGCGAAGCGAGTTCGGCACGCGTTTACGAATCAGACTTAAGCAATTTGTTATATGCTTTTTAGCGCCTTTGATACGTCCATTTCAATATGATGAAGTTTCATTTTTTTCTTCACTATTTCCTCTTCAGTGAAGCGGTTTCTATTGATCCAATAAACGCCTTTGAAAAAGCATCTTTCTGATAAAGCTTCATCAAATGGCCGAACTAAGAGCGCAGTTTCACTCCACATATCAGACAGCTCACGCTCACGATCTCGGCTTTTCTCCGCAGGATTTTCTACTATCACCTGCATATATTGAGATGTACTAGCAAGGGAGTTCATTAGAGCTTTTAGAGCTCTGTTTTTTTTCTGTTCTTTGATTTCCTTTCTGTTAAAAATTAAAGTAAACCAAGTAATAGCCATATTGTTTAGTGTTTCTAATTGTTCAATTTCCATTTTTTACCTTGCTAAAATCAAGTAAAATCATCTGAATCATTCTGGTGCTCTGACAGTAATTTACACCGCATATACGCTTCAAAGTAATAGTCACTATCAACTTTTTGTGGGTTTGACCTATAGTCAATTAGCAACTGGTCTAAGCAATCTGAACACAGAGTCTCAGCAGAGTTAAGCTCAGAGTTTAAATAGCTAAAAGCTGAGTACAAGTTCAAATCCTTCGCTTTAAGCAAAACACTATTAATTTCGTCTTTTGTTTTCAAGTAGCCCTCAGCTTCATTGAGCATATAACGCTAAGCTAAGTAGTGAGCAACGTAATACGAAGTCACCGCATAACACCTTAAACACTAAAATCAACGCATACTAAAAATGCCACGCGTTGCG
>NZ_JBGOOM010000062.1:0-1595 GCF_041439575.1 Vibrio sp. 5S239
AACGGCGGACTGTTAATCCGTATGTCGCAAGTTCAAGTCTTGCAAGGGGAGCCAATTAAAAAAAGCCGCATCACTGATGCGGCTTTTTTGCATCTGAAAATCCTAACTTTCGCTACAGACACACCTTACCTTTCTTATACCTAATTCAGTTCATAGTTCAGCAGTTCCAATGCTCTTCTCAAACAACCAAGTTTCGCTCTTTAACTTCCTTTAAGATCATGTAACGACACATGCACACAAAAGGCCAACCATAACGGACTTTCAGCCTGTGTTATCTATAAATGTCTCTATTAAACAGATCTAATGATAAATATAGAAGTAAAAGGCCTAATAGTGATCAAATAAGCTCTAGAGAGACTCTAGCGGTTATTTAAATTGAAGTGACATACAACTTACTCTTTATCAAAACTATCTACTACGATCGCTCCCATAGACGCAGGCATGGAAATAACGATCACCCTTTTGATCGATACTATTGGATCACTTAATAGAGGCAGCTTATCCAAACAAGTTAGAACCAAAGCAACAACCAATGCTGTCATCACATAAGCAATAACTATTCTGAAAACAAACACAGGGATGCGAGCGACAACATCCTTTTGGAAGACGCTCTCATAAGTATAAAAACCTAGAAACACAGCGGACAATAGAAACAACAACAATAAATTAGCAGCCGGTAAGGTCTCCCCTAACTTCCACGCCTCTTCAGAAAAAGAAATAGGTACAGCCAAAGCAAAAGACCCAACAAAAATTTGGCTCGCATCTTCGAAGTTAAAGCTTAATTTCATAGAACTACCTTCAAGGCTATAGAATATCCCTAGTTACCAAAATCATCATCAAGCTATAAATTCATGATCGTGGGAAGTTTCTGGTTTACCAGTTAGCAAAAAATAACTTTGTGTCGCTTTATACTAGACGAATTGACCAAACCATAACTTGAACTAATAAGCAATTATACACTCATGTTGAACGTTTGGTTTCAAGATAAAGTAAGCTTTTAGCATAGACTGTGGTCAAAAATAGGAACGTGCACACGAGCTATCAAACAGAAACAATTCGAATATACCTATCTCTTACTCAATGTTCCCTAGCCGTGAATAGGAGAAGTGGTCGCTGTCCCTGGGGCAATATCTCCAGCAAATACCAAATGCAACAAAAAGGAAGGCATGCTGGTGTGATAATGGATAGTTCAGGATGAATGATTTAAGACATTGGCTATACAGTTTCTGTTGTTAGTATCACCAAACTCCTGCCATATTCACCTGACCTGAATTCCATAGAGCAAGTTTGAAGTTAGAGGAGGCGGCATCATTTAGATAATCAAACCTTTGAAAATTATGATGGAACTGTTGATAAGGTTTGTAGTGGTTGGGGTAACTTGATCAGTAGTACACAAAGAGTAACGAAGGTGTGTACAAGAAGCTGAATTGACAAGTTAATTACCTAGATTGCTATTATAGCCTTCTGGCAGCCGCTTGACCAAAAAGCGATACACCATTATTTAGATAAAAAAAGCCTCGCTATTTCTAGCGAGGCTTTTTAATAAGTGGCGGAGTGGACGGGACTCGAACCCGCGACCCCCGGCGTGACAGGCC
>NZ_JBGOOM010000063.1:0-1452 GCF_041439575.1 Vibrio sp. 5S239
ACACCTTAAACACATAAATCAACGCATACTAAAAATGCCACGTGTTGCGAATCTGTCTTAAGCGCTTTGTTAGTTTGCCACCGCGATGAAACCAGAAGTTTAACGCCAAGGTACTGAATTAGCTATGAAACTACTGGCTTTGAATGCAAAAGTAAAACGAGCAGCTCAGAATTGAAATACAACCGACAAAACGCACTTGGCTAAGAAGCGACATACGACAAACAACCACGGTTTGAAGCACTTTAACTAACAAAGGATTCGTTCGGCTAGCCTGAAAACCAAATATGACCAAGCCATTTGTTAACGAATTAGCCGCCAAGACAAAGAAAACGCACCAATGAACTAGCAACAATGTTAGAACCAGCAAATGACTAACGTACCGCAAACGCTTCCAACATAGTGCCACCGGAAAGTTCGCGAGGTTGGAAAAGGAACAGGTGAATAGCTAGGACGCAGGACAAAGCTTTTAGACCACAAATGCTTTTCTGCCCTTTGCAAACTAACGCTTTGTTAAGGTGTGAGACACGCAATACCAATGCCTCTGCATACCACCTTAAACACAAAAACCGACGCATAGTGAAAATGCCACGCGTGCGAATCACTCTTAAACAATTTGTTAAATTTATTATGCCACGCCTCTCGGGTGACACTTTTTAGACTTTAAACCACTCCCGCAAGGACAAGGCTTATTGCGCAAGCTTGCTTTAAGCAGAGGTTTTGGTTTTATATTCTTGGGTTTTGATTCTAATTGTCGAAGTCTTTCTCCAAACGTTTGTTTCATGTTTTGAATTTCATTTTCTAACTCTTCGACAGTTTTGCCCGTTGTTTGCTCATTCAGGTCTTTTTGTTTTTGGTATTCAAACTGTTCTCGAGCAAGATCTAACTGCTGCTGTTGGAAATGATTGCTCGTTTCTAGTGCATCTTCTGAGACTCTAAGCTGCTGGTACATAAGAACTAGCGAAACAAATGTAAACAGCATCGTGACCAAGCTAATGACTGTAGCTGCTGGTAAATTACGAATACTTTCTTTAAATCGTACAAAACTTGGGTCTAACTCTACTAAAGCATCAGCGAGGTCATCAGCTGTGAAGTCTTCATTTGCTGCCTCTAAGCTATCTTTAACCAAAGAGAGCTTAACGGTGTCTTTAACTTTGGTTACTTGAGAAAATATTTCATCGAAATGAAAATTCCCAAGAGCATCTGTGTGCCAATCAGGGTATTTTGCAACCCCTCCACATTTTGGACAACGTGTACTAATGTTTGTGACCGTTATATTAAGTCCGCCCCCACCAATAGGGTTTGGAGCAACAAAGCTATACCCGCATGCTGGGTTCGTACATTGACAAGGCAATGCTGTTGGTAATTTTTTAGCAAACACCTGAAGTCTCCAATAAATTTAACGCTAAGCTAAGTAGTGAGCAACGCAGTACGAAGCCACCGCATAACACCTTA
>NZ_JBGOOM010000064.1:0-1333 GCF_041439575.1 Vibrio sp. 5S239
CTGTGAAGTTAGGGTTGATGCTTTCTGCTGTGATTTTTACAGAACCACATAGGCAGCTAATCTCTGCGTAAGACATTAAATTACTCCTAAATTGATGAAAACATATAACGCCCAATTAAGGTGTGAGCCACGCTGCCACGACACTCAATTTAGACACCGTAAACACTGAACTAGACCCAAACCAAAAATGCCAAGCGTGGGGAATCACGCTTAAATTGTTTGTTATGTTGAGGCTACTCGCCTATCTTCTTTGACATATTGAAACCTGTAATTTCAAAACCAACGTCTTTATACAACTTAAGTGCACGCTCATTATGATAAGCCACTCTCAGTTTAATTTGATTAATACCACTAGATTTCAACTGATTTTCAAGCTCTGAGATTGATTGTGTCCCATAGCCAAAGCCTCGATACTTATTTGAAATATAAAAATCATAAATAAATGTAGATTTATCTTCAATTTTCACTGAATGCCAGAGATAACCTACAAGCTTCATTTTACCGTCGATTTCAGCATCAATACACAGTAGAGAATGCTCACTACTTTCAAGCCCGTCTGGAAAACAACGGTGCAAGTCTTTCTTTGCCAACCCGATAGCAAGATCTAAAGAATGACCATAATTTTCGGCAATTTCCTGACTGTAATCGTCAATAAAATACTGACAATAATTTGGATATTCATCTTGCCGCATTTCTCTAAGTACAATCATATCAACCCTTTAAATACGATATATTCGAACCGCAACATAACGCCGCATTAAGGTGTGAGCGGCGCTTGGCTATACTTGAGCGAAGCGAAACTGCCAAGCGTTGCGAATCACTCTTAAATGCTTTGTTAGCTGAATTTCTTAAGGTTTTCTTCCAACTGCTCTCGTAAACCTTGATTCTCTTGCTGAATCCAATATTCCGCTATTCGGTTTTCACTCACTCGGTACACTGCGCTTCCTACTGTCGAAAGCTCTAAACCTGTCGGTTCATAACCATAAATTACTCCCTCATGACGACCGTCTTGACGCCAACGTACGTAGACCTTTTGACCTTGAACTAAAAACTCTTCTATTGTGAGGTCAAAATTACCGTAGGCTTCTAGAAATTCTTCGACGTGTTCACGATAGTTTTCAGGAGTTCTTTCAATTGCTTCTGAAATCCCAGAAACAATCTGGTGCGCTACAACTACTGGGGCTAGATACTGGTCCACTAAATCTGGATTTTTCCCTGACCTTACTTGTTCGATAAAACCTCTAACCACTTCTTCCACTGACATCAATTATTCCTTCTATTCTGCTAACGCTAAGCTAAGTAGTGAGCAACGTAATACGAAGCCACCGCATAA
>NZ_JBGOOM010000065.1:0-1282 GCF_041439575.1 Vibrio sp. 5S239
CGTGCAAGAATATTGAGAAATGAACCTTACTAACACGGAAGAATTGAATGACACAAAAGCCAATTAGCCGGAAAACTGGCTACGCGAGATGCCTATTTCGATGAAGAGTCTTTGGGAAATAACAGGTGAATAGCTAGAGCTTTTAGACCACAAACGCTTTTCTGCCCTTTGCAAACTAACGCCCAATTAAGGGGTGAACAACGCTTCCACCCAACCTAAAGCATTGTGCCATAAACACTAAACTTGAAGTAGAAACAAAAATGCCAAGCGTTGAGAATCCCTCTTAAATTGTTTGTTATACGAACATTTCCTCGAAACCTAAAGTAAAGTGAGTTTTACTTAGCTGAGCTTTGAAAATAGAAATATTTTTGCTGCCGATAAGGGTCTGAATTCGCTTAGCATCTTCGTTAGACGCTCGGCAACCCACAAAAACAGCAGTGATACAGTCAGGTGGTAACTGAAACAAAAAAACTGATGTTGGTAAGACTGCTAAAGAGCCATAGATTTCATTCAAAATCACATCGCTATGACAGTACTTCATCTCTTCAAGGTCATCCGTAGAACTACCATCCAAGTCTTGATTATTGAACTGCTCATATTCGACAAGATCAACCTCAAAAGTGACCGAATGCTCGTCTTCAGCGACGATATTAAACAAGTTCACATATAAGTTGTCGTAAAACTCATGGAGTTGTTCGAATAGTTCACGATCTACACGAATATAATCAGCGAGTCTCAGTTTAGGTAATATACGATGCTCTTTTTCGTATATCCAATCATCACTTTTGGTGAGAAGTAGGTCTTTAACGCACACTTCTGTTTGTAAAGGTGAAAACCGTTCTCTGTTGTAGAGTACTCGTTCTATCGTATCTCTCATGGAGAGCCTGTAATTGAAAAAGTAATCTAACTTGTCATAGTCGAATTCAACAACAATACCTTTATGTTCATGAGCATAGTGGGACCACATCAACAGGTTATTGTAGTTTTCTGTAAATGAAATGACACCAACTTCATTGAGGTTACCATCAGTTGCAAATTGTTCGGCTTGTTCAAAGAAGTCTTCACCAAGCCCCTCACGGAGAACTTTATCAACTAAATCTTGTGCTGGACTCAATTCAAATGGGTCATTCAATACCCCACGTTGACTAGCACGAAGGCAATAGTTAGTAAAAAATTCCTCTCGGAAAGGCATATATTTATAGATTTTCTTCATACTTCTCCGTTCGTATAACGCTAAGCTAAGTAGTGAGCAACGCAATACGAAGTCACTGCATAACACCTT
>NZ_JBGOOM010000067.1:0-1206 GCF_041439575.1 Vibrio sp. 5S239
GGCATTTTTAGTATGCGTTGATTTATGTGTTTAAGGTGTTATGCGGTGGCTTCGTGTTGCGTTGCTCACTACTTAGCTTAGCGTTATGTGTAATAGCTAACAGAATTCTAGATTAGTCTCCGTAGAGACAAGTCTTGCCTAGGTATAGAGTCGAGAAAAGATGTTTAAAGAATTAGATATTGTCGAAGTCGTTATAGCCGTAAAGGAATTTCCAGAAATAGAAATTGGAGATATAGGGACTATTCTAATGCGCTATGAAAATGGCAAGGCTTATGATGTTGAGTGTGTCCTAGAGTCTGGTGTAACTAAATGGCAATGCACACTTCTTCCCACACAAATGAAGCAAATCTCACCCGAATAGTCTTACACATAACAAATTGTTCAACTAGATTCCAAAACGCTTGGCATTTTCGGTATTAGTCAGGTTTTGTGGTTAAGGTGGTTATATCAGCTGAAGTGACATTGTTTTGTCACAAGTTAACAAGGCGTTATGCGTACTAATTAACAAGGAAGAATTAAATTTGAAAGGAAACTGTTTGTGTGGAGAGGTTTCGTTTGAGTTGTCAGGCGAATTACCACCCATCTATCAATGCCATTGTTCTCTGTGTCGCAAGGTATCGGGTTCTTCATCAAACTCAGCGTTGATTGTTAAAGCATCAAGTTTTAAGTGGCGTTCCGGCGAACATCAAATTAGGTCATTCTCGACAAGCTCAGATTTTAAATCTGAGTTTTGTTGTCAGTGTGGTAGCCCAGTACCAAATATTAGCTCAAGCGGTGATTCACATTGGGTGCCCGCAGGTCTATTGTCCGAGCCTGTGGAGACGAAAGTTTCTGCTCATGTTTATGTCGGTTCTCGCGCAAGTTGGGATGTTGGTTTCATAAATGACGGTATACCGCAGTTTGATACGATGCCAACTAAGAAAGATTGATTAAAAATATGCAGGTAACGCACGCATAACAAGGCGTTCAAGAGGGATTCTCAACGCTTGGCAGTTTTGGTTCAAAGTTTGGCTTTTGTGTTTATGGCACAATGGTTTAAGTTGGGTGGTATAGCGTTGTTCACCCCTTAACGCGGCGTTAGTTTGCAAAGGGCAGAAAAGCATTTGTGGTCTAAAAGCCTTGTTCTACGTTCTAGCTATTCACCTGTCCGTTTTCCAATCTCACGAACTTTCCGGTGGCACTATGTTGGAAGCGTTTGCGGTGCGT
>NZ_JBGOOM010000068.1:0-1189 GCF_041439575.1 Vibrio sp. 5S239
GTGTTCAAAGCCAGTAGTTTCATATTTAATTCAGCACCTTGGCGTTAAACCTCTGCTTTCATCGTGGTGGCAAACTAACAAAGCGCTTAAGGCAGATTCGCAACGCGAGGCATTTTTAGTATGCGTTTATTTATGTGTTTAAGGTGTTATGCGGTGGCTTTGTATTGCTTGCTCACTACTTAGCTTAGCGTTAGCCTTCTAAAGGAGTTCATATGAAAATTGTAGGGAAAGCACCAGACGATAAACAGCCTTTGTGGCGCTACTTTAAAGTGGAACGTTTAATCGATTTCTTACGTTCTGGAGAATTATACTTTGCTAGTGCTCGTGAATTTCAGGACGTATTTGAGGGTGCAATATCAATACAGGCTTTTGAATCTGAGGGGTGTTCTGGTTCGTTTGAACCGGCATTTGAAGAACTAAAAAGACTTACAAAGGTTAGCTGTTGGCATCGATCGTCTCATGAAAGTGATGCTATGTGGCAACTGTACGCAGACAAATGGCGTGGAGTCGCTATACAAACTAATTTCGATAAACTTATCACGTCAGTGAAACCATTTCGTTTATCTCCTGCATTTGGAGTAGAGGAATTGTGGGTTGGTAATGTAGTCTACAAAGACTTAACGAAAGAAAAATTGGATGTTAGTTTTCTTGATCGATTTTGGAATAAACACATAGCATTTCAATGGGAAAGTGAGCTTAGGCTTGCTATATCACTTCGTTTAGCCGAAGAGTCTGGCGTATTAGTACCTGAGCGCGGTATTAAGGTTTCATTCGATATAGAACAGCTTGTTGAGTGTATCCATCTTGGTCCTTCGTTGTCTGGC
This sequence comes from Vibrio sp. 5S239, assembly GCF_041439575.1. Classification (NCBI taxonomy): domain Bacteria; kingdom Pseudomonadati; phylum Pseudomonadota; class Gammaproteobacteria; order Vibrionales; family Vibrionaceae; genus Vibrio; species Vibrio sp. 5S239. Next base: position 825 of record NZ_JBGOOM010000068.1, read on the forward strand.
GAGAATATTGAAGCCATACACAATTGTGCGAATGAGATAGGTCTTGGTGATAGAGTTCAAGTTTCAAGTTTATTGGGTTCTCCTAGATATACGTAATACCGAGGGCTAACAAAGCGTTTAAGACAGATTCCCAACGCTCGGCATTTTCAGTTTGGGTCAGCTTTAGTGTTTAAGGTGGCAAGGTTTTTGGTAGGATGGTGGCGTTGCTCACTACTTAACGCGGCGTTAGTTTGCAAGGAGCAGAAAAGCGTTTGTGGTCTAAGAGCGTTGTTCTACGTTCTAGCTATTCACCTGTTATTCCCAAAGACTTTTCATCGAAATAGGCATCTCGCGTAGCCCGTTTTTCGGTTAATTGGCTTTCGTGT
>NZ_JBGOOM010000069.1:0-1179 GCF_041439575.1 Vibrio sp. 5S239
TAAGGTGTTATGCGGTGGCTTCGTATTACGTTGCTCACTACTTAGCTTAGCGTTAGTCGCCAGAAAAAGCTAGCAATCAAAATCATGTTTCTGAGCTTAAAACTTAGCAGCAGTTTTTTGGTATACAGATTCATCGTCGATCACTAGAACTTAGTTTTAGCTGTTTCGAGTCCAAAATTTTGCAAGTGTCCTAGCGGTTGTTTTGTTCTTTGGTGCTGACAGAGCAGGGCAATCGAGAGTTTGTTTTTGGTTGCAACTCCGCTCGGTGAGTTTGTTGGTACAAAAGCTGATTTACTCGCTGAAACAACGTTTTCTCTGGTGTTGTAAATTCCACTTGGTTTCAGTGACTTTGTTGAAAGTCCGCACTGTGAGATTGGTTTCCCAAAAGCTCTTTTTTGGTGTTGTCAGTCCGTTTTCTGCGGCGTTGTTTGTTCTAAGTGGTTTCATTGACTTGGCGCTTTGAGACTACGTCCGATTTAAGTGCGTCAAAATGCATAAAGTTTGTTGTTCGCAAAGTTTAGTTCGGCTTAAAATTGTCGCTCGGTGCCTCGCGACTAACAAACTGCTCAAGAGGGATTCGCAACGCGTGGCATTTTTACTATGCGTTGAATTTAGTGATTAAGGTGGTATGCGGCGGCTTCGGTATTGCGTTGTTCACCCCTTAGCAGGGCGTTATGCAACACGAGGGTAAATATGACATCATCGAGTTTTCAAGTTATTGATGCAAAATCTTATTTCAACATAATGGTAAAGCCTCAATACGAGCAGTTTTTAGCTCAAAATTCATGTGTGAAAAGTGCATTGCTTTCGACGATGTTAACCTATCACATGTATGAATGGGCTCACCCAAAAGAGAAGTTCTCAATAGACCGATTCGAGAAAAGATATCCAAAGCAAAAAGACCTAGCCAATTTATTCGAAATGGCTAGAGATATCACTAATGGTTTGAAGCATTTTAAAGTTAAGCCAACGACAACCCGTAGTCAAAGGGGCTTTTCATCTGCATTCAGTAATGCTTTTGCGCGTCCATTGATCATTGTTTCCTATTCTGGGGAAGAAATTTCAGTAGATCAGTTTCTTGAGGCAATGGTCGGTTTTTGGGAGAAAAACATTGAGAATATTGCATAACAAGAGACTATGGCGTCAATAGTTAATTTTTGGCGCTACCTTTATCCCACA
>NZ_JBGOOM010000070.1:0-1166 GCF_041439575.1 Vibrio sp. 5S239
AAGGGGTGAACAACGCCTCCACCCAAACCTAAAGCATTGTGCCATAAACACTAAATTTGAAGTAGAAGCAAAAATGCCAAGCGTTGTGAATCCCTCTTAAATTGCTTGTTAGGCAAATTTTCCTGCGCATTCACTAACTTTGTTTGAAAACAGAATACCTTAAACACGATTAGCAACCAATTACCCACTGACTTTTTGTGATTCAAGAACTACTGAAGTCACTATGTTACAGCCGAAGTTTCAACAGCCACGAAATACAGCCTTTTAGCAACAAAGTAGCTTTTGAACCTGAGAAACTAAAAGCTGCGAAATGACAGCGAATACGAAAGCTTCGATTGACTTGCCCTTTCCACACTTTAAGCCTGTGAAACTCACCACTAATCAACACTAAAAACCAATGAGGCAACCCACGAATTTTGACATGTTTTACGGTTGGAGAAATTCAAGAATTTAAGCCGACAATGCTGAATTGCCGACTACGAAAAACGAACTGCCAGAGGGATTAAGAAGATTAGAACTAAGAACTTTTTTGCCCTTTGCCTAACGCCTTGTTAAGGTGTGAGGCACGCAATACCAAAGCTTCCGCATACCACCTTAACCACTAAAACCAACGCATACTAAAAATGCCACGCGTGCCGAATCACTCTTGAACAATTTGTTAGCCCTTTTTCAAAAGGTTAAGACTTGTATACGACAACCAAACCACCAAGATTGCAAGTAAGTTCAGAGACACTGTTACTTCATTGACATTCACACTTATCGGTACTTCAACTCCAGAAGAAAAGGCTAAGGAAAAGTTAGGCGTTTCTATGCCTATCATCTGGATAAAATAAAGAGCTATCATTAACTTAAACGCCCAAAGCTTCTTTTTTAACAGCCCGTACAAACTAGACAAGTTCAAGCTTAACATCACTAGAACTAGCGCAAATGCGAGAAAAAGACTTGAAGAGTTCAATTGAGTAACTTGGGAAAGCAAGGTAAATAGTAGAAACAGAGTAACGACAACAGATATACCCTGCAAAAACAGCAAGAACTTTGTTCTTTTTAAATGATATTCAAACAATTTTATTTCTCCTTGAGGGCTAACGCTAAGCTAAGTAGTGAGCAACGTAATACGAAGTCACTGCATAACACCTTAAACACATAAATCAACGCATACTAAAAAT
>NZ_JBGOOM010000071.1:0-1031 GCF_041439575.1 Vibrio sp. 5S239
AGGTGTTATGCGGTGGCTTCGTATTGCGTTGCTCACTACTTAGCTTAGCGTTATGCTTTTCGGGAGGATGTATGGAAGTTTCGCTGTATAGCGCAAAAGGTTCGAATAGTTCTGAAAGGGTGGAGTGGGTACTAAATTTTAAGGGTATACGTTACGATAGAATTGAGGTCAGCTCTGACGAACTAACGACCACATACCTAGATATAAATCCTTTTGGCTATGTTCCATCTCTTTGTGTCGATGGTTCGGTATTCTCTGAATCAATGGCAATTATTGAGTATTTAGAAGAACGCTTTCCTAATCCAAGCTTATTTGGTAAAAGCCTCAATGAAAAAACTCATATCCGCAGAGTTTGTGAGTATGTAAACTCCAGTATTCACTCCCCCCAAAACAGAACAGTGTTGAGGTTTATGCGTCCAGAGTTAGATGAGATATCAAAGCGAGCACTTCGTGGGAACTGGATTATGCGTTGCTTAGAAAAGTTAAGTACATCGATCTGTTGTGATTCAGGATTTGCAGTGGGTAACGACTTTAGCGTAGCCGATATATTTGTGGCTTCAATCTACAAAAAAGCGTTGCAACATGGTTGTGTGAGAAACGAGTTTTACGACAAGCATTTGATGTACATAAGGGCAAATGACAGTGTTGTGGTTTCAGAACCACAAGCATAACAAACAATTTAAGTGGATTCTCAACGCGTGGCAGTTTTACTATGCGTCAGGTAAAGTGGTTACGGTGTAATGCAGCGGCTTGGCCAGTGCGTTGTTCACCACTTAATTGGACGTTAGTTTGCAAAGGGCAGAAAAGCGTTTGTGGTCTAAAAGCGTTGTTCTACGTTCTAGCTATTCACCTGTCCGTTTCCCAATTTCACGAACTTTCCGGTGGCACTATGTTGGAAGCGTTTGCGGTAAGTGAGTCACTTACTGGCTCTAACATTGTTACTAGTTCTTTGATGCGTTTTCTTTGTCTTGGCGGTTCATTCGCTAACAAATAGCTTAGTCACATTTGGTTGTCAGGTTAGTCGAACGAAT